>JACDHQ010000181.1 GCA_013820975.1 Gemmatimonadaceae bacterium | reverse complement strand
CAATCCCATCGTGCCGCTCGACCAGGCGGTGACGATGGTGAACTTCGACATGGTGGGCCGGCTGCGCGACGGGAAGCTCATCGTGTACGGTGTCGAGACCGCGGACGAGATGCGCGCCATCGTGGATGGGGCGAACACGACCGGTGCACTGAGCATCCGCGCCGTCGGCGACGGCTACGGCCCCTCCGACCACTCGTCGTTCTACGGAAAGGGAATCCCGGTACTCCACCTCTTCACCGACCTGCACGACGACTACCATCGTGCCACCGACGACGCGGACAAGGTGAGCGCCGAGGGCATCGCCAGGATCGTCGGGTATGCGGAGCGCGTCATCCGCGACATCGCATCGCGCCCCGGCCGGCTGACGCCGCGCCAGGCGGCGGCTCCCGCG
This sequence comes from Gemmatimonadaceae bacterium, assembly GCA_013820975.1. Classification (GTDB taxonomy): domain Bacteria; phylum Gemmatimonadota; class Gemmatimonadetes; order Gemmatimonadales; family Gemmatimonadaceae; genus JACDHQ01. Next base: position 5,112 of record JACDHQ010000181.1, on the reverse strand, counting down.
CCGCGCGCCGCGGGGAGCGGAAGCGGCGTGTATCTCGGATCCATTCCCGACATGGGCTCCGACGTCAAGGGGATGCAGCTCACCGGCGTGCGGGCCGGCAGCCCCGCCGATGATGCCGGCATCCGCGCAGGTGACGTGATCGTCAGGTTCGGCGGCCGTGAGGTCACCGACATCTACACGTACACCGACGCGATGAACGCCTTCAAGCCCGGGGACGTGGTGGAGGTCGAGCTGCTGCGCGAAGGGCAGCGGGTCGTGGCGCAGGTGACGCTCGGGCGGCGCCCCTGAGCCGGCACGGCAGTCGGGCGGCGTGACCCGGGCGTCGCCCGCGCGCGGGCCGTGACGTGTTCCTGCTCTGGAGCTCATCGCACTACACCTTCCCCCTCCCGGAGGGGCACCGCTTTCCCGTCGCGAAATACGAGCTGCTCCGGCAGCGCATCGTCGGCGACGGGATTGTCGCGGCTGACGCGGTCTGCACGCCGCGCCGCGCGACGCGGGACGACCTGCTGCGTGTGCACACCGCCGGTTACGTAGACCGGTTCACGTGCGGCGCGCTCGATGCCGGCGAGGTGCGGCGCCTCGGTTTCCCATGGTCGGAGCGGCTCGTGGAGCGCTCGCACCGTGCCGTCGGCGGCACGATGGACGCGGCCGATGCGGCGCTCGCGCATGGCATCGCGATGAACCTTGCCGGCGGCACACACCACGCGTTCGCCGACCGCGGCGAGGGGTTCTGCGTGTTCAACGACGTCGCCGTGGCAGCGCGCGCGCTGCAGTCGGCCGGCCGCGTGTCGCGCGTGGCCATCGTCGACCTCGACGTGCACCAGGGGAACGGGACGCATGCCATCTTTGCCGGCGACGAGCGCGTGTACACCTTCAGCATGCATGGCGGCCGCAACTACCCGTTCGTGAAGGTGCCTGGCACCCGCGACGTCGAGCTCGCGGACGGGACCGGCGACGACGAGTATCTCGCGGTCCTCGAGCGCGAGCTGCCCCTGGTGCTCGCCGCCAGCGCGCCGGAGATCGTCTTCTACCTCGCCGGCGCCGATCCCCACGAGGGGGACCGGCTCGGGCGCCTGCAGCTGACCTTCGACGGACTCGCGCGCCGCGATGCGATGGTCATCGGTGCCTGCCGCGAGATCGGCCTCCCGGTCGTCGTCACCATCGCGGGCGGCTACGGGCGCGACATCGCGGACACGGTCCAGGCGCACGTGAACACGGCGCGCGTCGCCGCGAGCTACGCCCGATAGCTAGCTTGCCGCCCATGCCGCCGATTCCGCCGCCGACGAGCTCCGGGTTCACCACGACTACGCCTGTTCCGCTGTTCTGGGCGCGTCAGGGAACCCCCGACGCGCCGCCGATCCTCGTGCTGCATGGCGGTCCCGGGGCGAGCCACGACTACCTGCTCCCGCAGATGCTCGGCCTCGATTCCGCGGCCGAGGGCGGACGGGACCTCCTCTTCTACGACCAGCGTGGCGGCGGACGGTCGCGCCACGATGACGACCGGGCGGCGATCGGCTGGCAGGATCAGGTGGCCGACGTCGGCCGGGTGATCGCCGAATTCGGCCTCGGCGACGCCTGCATCGTCGGCTATTCGTGGGGTGGGCTGCTTGCCCTTTTGTACGCGCTCGAGGCCCGTCGCGGTAACGGACCGGTACCGTCCCGGCTGATTCTCATTGACCCGGCGCCGCTTTCGCGCCAATATCGTGACAGCTTCGAAGCGGAGTTCGCGGCACGCCAGGCCTCGCGCGAGGTCAAGCAGCTTCGCGACGAGCTGGCAGCGTCCGGCTTGCGCGAGCGCGATCCTGATGCGTACCGCCAGCGCCTTTTCGAACTGAGCGTGGCCGGATATTTCGCCGATCCTGCACGCGCTCGTGACCTTACGCCATTCCGGGTCACGGGTCGCGTGCAGCAGAGCATCTGGGCAAGCCTCGGCGAGTACGATCTCGTGCCCGAGCTGTCCCAGGTGCAGGTGCCCACGGTCGTCGTGCACGGCAGGCAGGACCCGATTCCGCTCGCATCATCGGAGGCTGGAGCCCGCGCGCTCAATGCGGAGCTCATCGTCCTCGAGGACTGCGGGCACGTTCCGTACGTCGAACAACCAGCGGCGCTCTTTTCGGCGCTGGCTCCCTTCCTCTGACGCCAAGCCTCCCCGCACGTGGACAAGCAACAGACTCACGTCGCGACGATCGATCACGACGGGCGCCGCTACAACGTCACCGTGGTGACGCAGTTCGACGGCATCGAGTACGTCGGCCGGCTGTACTTCGCCGACGACGCCTGGGACGACGCCGGCCTTCCCGACCGCGGCCCGCTGCCGGGCCGCACCCGTGACGAAGTCGTGGGGCTCGCGAGGCGCCTGTCTCCCCAGGACCTGCAGCTGCGCTACCGGCGCGCCGTCGCCGAGAAGCGCCGCTTCGTGGGCCTGCGCCGTGCGACCGACGACATCCTCTCCAAGATCCGCTACCTCAACCAGGTCGCGATCTCCATGCGCGCTGGCCTGCTCGACGTGGACGGCGCCGCACAGGAGATCGCGCTCACCGAGCGCCAGCTCCACGAGATTGTCGATCGCCTGCGCGTCTTCGCCGGCGTCGAGGAAGACGGCGTCACGCTGTAACCGCCGCAGGACGGCACGGGATGGACAGCCGCACGGCTGCGCACGTGCTGGCGCAGATCGCCGCGTACCTCGAGCTGCGCGGGGAGAACCGGTTCAAGACCGGCGCGTACGAGAAGGCCGCTCGCGCCGTCCAGCGGCTCGCCGCCGACGACCTGCGACCGCTCCTCCGGTCGGGCGCGCTCGCCGCGACCCCGGGCGTCGGCCCCGCCACCCTCGGCGTCATCACCGACCTGATCGAGACCGGTGAATCCAGCTATCTCGAGCGGATGCGCGCCGAGCTGCCCGAAGGGCTGCTCGAGCTCGCGCGGATTCCCGGGCTCGGGATCCCGCGCATCCAGAAGATCCACGAGGCACTCGGCATCTCCACCGTCGCCGAGCTCGAGGCCGCAGCACTCGACGGGCGGATTGCCGCTCTTCCGCGCTTCAGCGCGAAGACCGCCGCCAGCATCCTCGCGGCGGTCGGCAAGTCACGCGCATCGGGCGACCGCCGCCGCATCGCCGAGGCCCTGGTGGAGGCCGAGGGGCACCTGGAGCTCGTGCGCGCGCACCCCGATGTCGTCGAGGCAACGGTGGCGGGCTCGGTGCGACGCCACCTCGAGGTGGTCAGCGACGTGGACATCGTGGCCACGTGCCGCGAGGGTACCGATCCGGCAAACGTGGCACGCGGCTTCACCGAGGGGGCGGGCATCCGCGAGGCACATGGTGTCGGCACTCCCTCGGTGCATCTCACCTTCGTGGATGGGACGCCCCTGCACGTGCACTGCTGTGCCGCACCCTCGTGCGCCGTGGCGACGTGGCGCGCCACCGGGCCCGACGCCCACGTGTCCGCGGTGGCGGAGCGACTCGCGACGTCGGGATTGTTCGTGAGCGGCGACGAGGTTCACGACGCTGGCGGTCATGCCGTCGCGGTGCGCGACGAACCCGCACTGTACCGCCTCGCGCGGATGGCGTACATCGCGCCGGAGCTCCGCGACGATCCCGACGCGCTCGAAATCGCCGAGGGCGACGCGCTTCCCGTGCTCCTCACCGCATCGGACATCCGCGGTGTGCTGCACTGTCACACCACCTACTCGGACGGGCGTGGCACAATCCGGGAGATGGCGGCGGCCGCACGGGCCCGCGGCTGGGAGTACATCGGCATATCCGATCATTCGCAGGCCGCGTTCTACGCCGGCGGCCTCACCCCCGATCGCGTGCTCGAGCAGCATGCGGAGATCGATGCAGTGAATGCGGAGCTCGCAGCACCGGGTTTCCGCGTGCTGAAGGGGATCGAGGCCGACATCCTCGCCGACGGCCGGATCGACTATTCCGACGACATCCTCGCCGGGTTCGACTACGTGATCGGCAGCGTGCACTCGCGCTTCAAGATGAATGAGCGCGAGATGACCGACCGCGTCCTCGCCGCGCTGGACTCCCCCTGGCTGACCATCCTCGGCCACCCGACGGGGCGGCTGCTGCTGTCGCGCGACCCGTACGCGATCGATGTCGAAGCCGTGCTCGACCGCGCCGCTGCGCGTGGCGTGGCGGTGGAGATCAATGCCGACCCGCACCGCCTCGACCTCGACTGGCGTTACGTCCGCGGCGCGCTCACGCGCGGCATCACGATCGAGATCGGTCCCGACGCGCACTCGGAGCGCGGGCTCGATCACCTGCGCTTCGGTGTAGGAATGGCACGCAAGGGATGGTGTACCGCGGCCGACGTGCTCAATGCGCGGGGTGCCGACGCGGTGCTGCAATTCGCGAGAGGCCGACGATGAAGAAACCTGCACCTGCACGCCCCAGGGCGAAGTCGAGGAAGGCGGGAGCAGCCCCGGAGATTCTCGAGCGCCTCGGCACCACATACCCCGGCGCCCGATGCGCGCTGGATCACCGAAATGCGTTCGAGCTCCTCGCGGCGACGATCCTCTCCGCGCAGTGCACCGACAAGCGCGTGAACATGGTCACGCCGGCGCTCTTTGCCGCGTACCCGACGCCGGCGGCGCTCGCCGATGCCGGCCAGGACGACGTCGAGCGCATCATCCGGAGCACGGGGTTCTTTCGCAGCAAGGCGAAGAGCCTCATCGGCATGGCCCGCGCGCTCGTCGAGCGGCACGGCGGCGAGGTTCCGTGCGACATGGACGCGCTGGTGCAGCTGCCGGGTGTGGGCCGCAAGACGGCGAACGTCGTGCTCGGGAACGCATTTGACGTCAACGAGGGGATCGTCGTCGACACCCATGTCGGGCGCCTGAGCCGCCGGCTCGGGCTCACCCGGCACGACGATCCCGTGAAGGTCGAGCAGGACCTCATCCCGCAGTTTCCGCGTGAGCGCTGGACGATGCTGGCGCACTACCTGATCGAGCACGGCCGCGCGGTGTGTGATGCCCGAAAGCCTCGCTGCGGAGAGTGCCCGCTGCACGATCTCTGTCCATCCGCCTCCACCGTTTCGAGATGACCCGCACGCACTTTGCCACCGCCTGTGCCCTCCTCGTCGGCGGCTGCAGCCGCCCCGCTCCCGAACC
>JACDHQ010000180.1:4131-5513 GCA_013820975.1 Gemmatimonadaceae bacterium | reverse complement strand
GCGACCGGTCGTGCTGGTGGTTCTGGACGGGTGGGGGCATCGCGCGGAGCAAGAGGGGAACGCCATTGCACTGGCGGAGACGCCGACGTGGGACCGCCTCGTCACCCGGGCGCCGCGAACCCTGCTCGAGGCGTCCGGGCTGGCCGTTGGGCTCCCTCGGGGCCAGATGGGGAACAGTGAGGTCGGGCACCTCAACCTTGGCGCCGGGCGAGTGGTCATGCAGGACCTCGTCCGGATCTCCGAGTCGATCGCCGACGGCAGCTTCTTCCGCAACGAGGCGTTCCTGGGTGCCTGTCAGCGCGCGAAGGCGACCGGGGGCACTCTCCATCTCGTCGGGCTCGTCGGCAAGGGGGGCGTCCACGCCATCGACGAGCACTTCTTCGCCCTCATCGACCTGGCGTCGCGGGAGGGCGTCCCGCGGATCGCGATCCACGCCATGACGGATGGCCGGGACACGATGCCCACCTCCGGCATCGCCTACACGACCGAGCTGCTGGCCCATGCCGGCAACCGCGCTGTCGTCGGGAGCATCGGCGGGCGCTACTTCGGGATGGACCGTGACCGCCGCTGGCCCCGCACGGAGCAGTGGTACCGGACAGCCGTGCTGGGCACCGGGCCGCAGGCGACCGATCCCCTGGCGGTGATCACCGACGCCTATGCGCGGGGCGAGACCGATGAGTTCATCACGCCGACGGTGATCACCGATGCGTCGGGGCAGCCGGTGGCCCCGATGCGCGACGGCGACGCCGTGATCTGCGTGAACTATCGGTCGGACCGGATGCGGCAGATCCTGCGCGTCCTCACCGAACCGCACTTCGAGGGGTTCGACGTCGTCGCGCGGCCGGCACTGCACATCGTGACGATGACGACGTACGACCGGACCTTCGACGTGCCGGTCGCCTTTCCCCCCCAGTCGATGGCGAACATCGTTGCGGATGTGGTGTCAGACGCAGGGCTGACGATGTTCCGGACCGCAGAAACCGAGAAGTACGCGCACGTGACCTACTTCTTCAACGGGGGGTACGAGCCGCCGCACCCGGGGGAGGAGCGGCTCCTCGTGGCGAGCCAGCAGGTGGCCACGTACGACCTCGCCCCCGAGATGAGTGCCGTCGGCGTCACGGACGTGCTCTGCAAGGCAATCGGGGAGCGGGAGCACGACTTCATCCTCTGCAACTACGCAAACGGGGACATGGTGGGACACACAGGCTCCATCCCGGCCACGCTCGCGGCGGTGCGGACGGTGGACGAGTGCCTCGCGCGCGTCGTCGCCGAGGCCGAGCGGGCGGGCGCGCGGCTCCTGATCACGGCTGACCATGGCAACTGCGAGATGATGATCGACCCCGCGACCGGCGGCCCGCACACGGCCCATACCACCAATCCGG
>JACDHQ010000180.1:0-4121 GCA_013820975.1 Gemmatimonadaceae bacterium | reverse complement strand
CTTCCTTCTCATCGATCCCGATGGCGATCACGCGCTCCGCAGTGGTGGCGCGCTCTGCGACGTCGGCCCAACGATCCTCAACATGCTCGATCTGCACATTCCCGCCGAGATGACCGGTACCGACCTTCGCTCGATGGTGACGGCATGACCGCTCGTCCCGCGGCCCTCGTCGCCCTCGTCGCCCCCGTCGCCCTCTTCGCCCTCGTGGCACTGATTGCGTGTGCCTCGCCAGCCGAAGCGCAGGTGGGCTATCCTCCGGCGGCCAGCCCCTTCCGCGACCTCGTGTACAAGCAGAGCGTCAATGCCGAAGCCGGCTTCTTCGTGCCACGCCGCGACCCGGCGGGCGTCGCCCCGCAGAGTGGGCCCGTGATCGGCGTTCGCTACGGGGTGCAGTTCGCCAATCCGCTCGTCGTGAGTGTGCGCGTCGCCACGGCCTTCACCGAGCGGGACGTGATCGACCCGGCGGCGGCGCCCGCCGACCGCATCGTCGGCACGCAGACCGCACAGCTCATGATGGCAGACGTCAACATCGGCGTCGCGCTGACCGGATTCCGGAGCTGGCGCCATCTCGTGCCCGAGGTGAGCCTGGGTGCGGGCTTCGTCTCCGACTTCCAGGGGGCCGATGCCGGGGGATACAAGTTCGGCGCGCCGTTTGCACTCTCGGCGACCGGAGGCGCCCGCTGGGTTCCGGGCGGACGATGGCAGCTGCGTGCGGACCTGACCGATCGCCTCTTCAAGATCTCGTATCCGCAGACGTACTATCAGACCACCGGCGGCGAACCGGTGCTCGGACCGCGGGAGAGCAACTCGCGCTGGACGCACAACCCCACGATCAGCATCGGGATCGGATACCTCTTCGATCGATGATGCGCCGGGGCGCGGCCGGGCGAATCTGCCTTCCGCGCCCGGCACCCGCGCGGCGCCGCTACCCGGCAGGTGCCGCATGGCGCAAGACTTCGAGAACGTGTACGACCTGGAGAACCTGAGCGACGACGAGCTCCGCGGCCTCGTGCGCGAGAGCATTGCCGCGCACAACGGCCTGGACGCCGACGACATCACCGTGCAGGTCGAGGCCGGCACCGTCGTCCTCTCGGGACGCGTGGGAACCGACGGCGAGCGCCGCATCGCCGAGCACGTGGTGACCGACGTCATCGGGATCACGAGCGTGCGCAACGAGATCTTCGTGGATGCGATCCGCCGCGCCGAGAGCCCGATGCCGATCGACGACCACCTCGCCGAGGAGGACAGGACCGAGGGGCTGCTCCTCGGCGACCGGCCCTCGCAGCACAGCGACGAGGCCTATCCGGTCGACGGGAGCGACGAGGAGCGGCTCGAGGGCTCGACGGACATCGGCCACGTGATTGCGCACGGCGTGCCATGGATCCCTCCTGAGGGCCCGACCCCCGAGGGAATCGAAGGGTCGGATGCCGTCGATCGGGGCGAGGAGCATTAGAACAACCGGCTATCAGCTATCAGCTATCGGCTATCAGCTTGTTCGGACTGGCCGCCCCAGCGGGGGCGGCCTTTCCCTTTTCCGTGAACTGCGGGCGGCCTTTCTGACGGTGGGGTTCCAATGCAGTATTAGCCGGCCGGAACGGCCGGCCCTCCCATTCAGCTGATAGCTGATAGCCGATAGCGGATAGCCATGGCTCTTACTCTCACCCGTCGCGTCACCTTCGCTGCCGCGCATCGATACCGGAAGCCCGAGTGGAGCGACGAGCGCAACGCAGCGGCGTTCGGGCTCTGCGCGCATCCGAGCTATCACGGGCACACCTACCGGTGCGACGTCACCGTCACGGGAACGCTCGATCCCGAGACAGGATTCGTCGTGGACCTGGGGGTCCTCGACCGCGTGCTCACCGACGAGGTGCGGGATCGCTTTGATCATCGCAACATCAACCTCGATGTCCCCGAGTTCGCCGACGGCGCGATGATCCCGAGCGGTGAGAATCTCGCGCGGTTCGTCTGTGAGCGTGTGCAGGCGCGGCTCGGCGAGTCAGTGCGGGTGATCTCCGTCACCATTGCTGAGGACGATACGCTCGCGGTGACCTACACGCCCTGACATGGCGCCGCAATGGCGGCCTCGGCGCTGCGCGTCGTCACCCCGCCTCCCGCGCCCGCCTCCAACCGTTTCGCAGTGACCTTAGGCGCGCTCGGTCTTCTGTTGAGCGGGGACCAACGACGGTCCCGTGCCGATCGCTGAGGTCCTGTTGACGTCTATTGCCGTACGCGCTCCGAGCCTCCGCGAGGTGCGCACCGGGCTCGCTGAATTGCTTCGCCCCGTCGCCGTCCTGCGCGCGGAACTCTCTGCGGGATGGCCCGTGGAAGTCGACACTGCACTGGCGCGGCGTCGAGTCAAGGCCGGGCGCCCCGCATTTGACGCCCTCGAGCTCCTGCAGGGTGCAGGCGACCTGCATCGCCCCTTTCAGCGCGCGGCTGAGGCGTTCGAACTGGCCGGCCTTGCCACGGCCGACCAGGTCTGGTCTGCCCGCACGCAGCCGCTGGCCACGGTGATGATGCTGGGGGCCTCCTGGCTGGCCGGCGAGCCCCTGCCGCGGCTCGAGCCCCGGCGGCTGTCCCAGCGAGCGGCGGCGGTCGTCGTCGGGGCGGTCCTCTCCAGCGCCGCCGGCAAGGTCCGCACGACGGTGCGCTCCGGCACCGAGGACCGGAGCGCCTGCCCCGCCTGCGGGTGCTCCCCCGAGTTCTCCATCGTCGGACCTTCCGGGCGCATGTTGACCTGTGCGCGCTGCGACACCCGCTGGCGCACCGTCCGCAAGGGCTGCCTCGGCTGCGGCGCGCACGACAGCCCGACGGTCGCGCGCATTCCGTCACCCGACGTCGGCTACGACCTCGTGGTCTGCAACGGGTGCGGTCGCTACATGAAGGAACGGACGCGCCGCGGAGGGAGCGACCTGCTCGTCGAGCGTGCGCTGACCTCCCAGCTCGATGCCGCGGCCGAGCGCCGGGGGCTGCGACTCTAGCATCCCCGGGGCGCGCGTGCTTGTTTCCTGCACATGCGCCCACTTCCCGACCTCCTGCGCCCGCGCGGCTTCGGTCCAGTCTCGGCAATCGCCGTTGCCGCTGCCCTCGCCGCCTGCGCTCCTGCCAGCGCGACACGTCCAGTCACGCCAGCGCCAGTCCGCGGATTCGTCGTTCCCGACCGCGCCACGCTCGTCGCCGGCATCGACTCGGTGGTGCAGTCGCCCGAGTTCCGCAACGCGCACTGGGGGATCCTGGTCGTCGATCCCGAGCGGGGCGACACGCTCTACTCGCACAACGCCGGCAAGCTGTTCATGCCCGCGTCCAACCAGAAGATCGTCACCGGCGCCGTCGCGCTGGCGCGGCTCGGGCCGGACTACCGATTCCGGACGGCATTCGCCGCCGGCGGCCCGGTCGCGGATGGCACGCTGCACGGTGACCTCCTCGTGATGGGGAGCGGCGACCCGTCCGTGAGCACCAGCGTCCACGGCGATGCGATGGTGCCCCTGCGCGCGGTGGCCGACTCCCTCTACGACCGCGGTCTCAGGCGCATCGATGGGACGCTGCGCTCGGCGCGCGATGCATTCCCGGGGGATATCTACGGCTTCGGCTGGGCGTTCGACGACTTCGACTACGCCTACTCGGCGCCGGTCGACGAGCTGATGTTCAACGAGTCGTTCACGCGGGTGACCGTGCGCGGCACGGTGCCCGGGCAGCCGCCTTCGGTCACGATCGTCCCCACGGCGCGTGCGCTCCGCGTCCAGGTCGAGGCCATCACGACCAGCCGGGGCGACTCGATCGCAAGCCGCGTGCAGTACTTCGGCGCAGCCACGACACCAGGTGACTCGATCCGCAACCTCGTGCGGCTCGTGGGGACGATCAACGCAGGCGACAGCGTGAGCTTCAACGTCGCGCATCGCGACCCCACGGGCGCGTATCTCGACGCGCTCGCGGCGGCACTCGAGGCGCGGGGGATTTCCGTGAGGCAGCCGGCAACCAACGGCGCGGTGGCCGGGACGGCAACGCGCGCCGACACGCTCTTCGTGCTGCACTCCGTCCCGCTCCGGGAACTCCTTCCCGTATTCGAGAAGCCGTCGCAGAACCAGATCGGCGAGGTGCTGCTGCGTACCCTGGGCCTCCAG
>JACDHQ010000179.1 GCA_013820975.1 Gemmatimonadaceae bacterium | reverse complement strand
GCTGGACGGGTCGTGCCTCGTTCGCATACGACTTTACGTTCGACGATGGCAGCAGGCGCATCACGCAGGTGATCTCTGGCGATCTCGAGGTCGACCTCGTCGGCGACTCGCAGCAGCTCACGTACACGGGGAGCCCATCAGGGAGTGCCTCCATCGCATATCACGAATACTTCTACGGCCCAAATGGCCCCGCTCTGTTTCAGACGGTCGTCGGGAGCGGACCCCTCCTCCCCTACGCCCCGCCCGAAGGGTCACGCGTGCTGCTGCACTTCGGTGCGCCCGATTGCACGTTCAACGTCTACGTCGGGGCGTACATCATGGCGACGAGCACCTACCACCCCTACGGGGGTCCGCGGACGGGGCCGGTCAACATCGCCAAGCTCAAGTCGGGAGGCGTCCCCTTGCCTTCGAGCGGCTCGCTCGCCGGTGCGGGTGAGTACCCGGCATACTCGGAGTTCTACCTCGACAGGACGCCTCCTTGGTTCTCTCCGTGGGGGGCATCAGGCGCCGGTGGGGCGGCGCTGGGAAGCGCGACCGTCTCGTGGAGCTTCGATCGGGTCCCCCCTGCGACGGGCCCGTAGGAGCGAGGGACGGCGCCGCTAGGAGATCGTAGCCGAAGCCCGTAACAGGGACGCCTGAACCTCGTCGTGCTCACTGAGGATGCGTGCGCCGAGGCAGAGAGTTGACGTTCCCGACGAGACCACGCGATCGATCTCGCCGGGCGGGAAGACTCGAGTGAAAGACGTCCTGAAACGTGAACGTGGGTGTCGAGGAAGATCTTCCACGCTCCGCGGCCCGTACGTGACGCTGGCCTGATCGACAACAGCGGCTGGATGCCCGTCGATCGCGGCACGCTCGAAACGAGGTTCCCGCGCGTGTATGCAATCGGGGACGTCACGAACGTGCCGCTGACGATGGGCAAGCCGCTCCCCATGGCGGGCTCTTCGCACATGGTCAGGCCGAAGTCGTGGCCACCAACGTCGCGCACGCCATCACGGGCAAGGGCGAGACGAAGGCGTTCGACGGCCACGGCGGGTGCTTCATCGAGACCGGCGACGGCAAATCCGGCTCCGGCCAAGGGGACTTCTACGCCGAGCCGGCGCTTGCCATCCGCATGCACCAGTGCCGGCGCCGGCTTCTTCGAACAACTGACCGGCGAGCTCGCACCCGTACAGCTCGACAACATGGGCTAGTACGGTCACCGACGCCGAAGAGGACATCGACCTGAGGAGGTCAGTATCCGCCTCCTCTCCACCTGGCGGACCGCCGGCATCGAAAGCCGGCACGCGGTAGCCTGGATGCACCGCAGATGGGCGTGAACCGTCGCAGACCGCGTCGCGTCCCATGGGTAGGAGGCCACCATGAAGTACCGCCGCTTGGGCTCGACCGAGTTGCCCATCTCCGTCGTTGGAATCGGCACCTGGCAGTTCGGGGGCGAATGGGGACGCAACTACGACGCGATAGAGGTACGAGACATCCTCGACCGGGCCCGCGAACTCGGCATCAACCTCCTCGACACGGCCGAGTGCTACGGCGACCACGTCTCCGAACGGCTGATCGGCGAGGCCATCGAAGGCCGCCGCGACGAGTGGATTGTCGCCACCAAGTTCGGTCACCGCTACAAGGGCGACTTCCGGCGTGATCAGCTGTGGTCGGCGGACGAGGTCCTCCGGCAACTCGACGCCTCGCTGGAGGCGCTCCGAACCGATTTCGTGGACATCTACCAGTTCCACTCCGGCGCGCGCGAAGCCTTCGACGATCCGGAGCTGTGGCCCGCGCTGGCCGAACAGGTGAAGGAGGGCCGCATCCGCCACCTGGGGATCTCGATCAGCAAGAACGATGACGTCTACCAGACGAGCCACGCGCGCGACGTGGGGGCCGAAGCGATTCAGGTGGTCTACAACCGGCTCGACCGCACGCCCGAGGGGGACGTCTTCCCCACCTGTCAGCATCACGACCTGGGCGTGCTGGCCCGCGTGCCGCTCGCCAGCGGGTACCTCAGTGGCAAGTACCAGCCCGACGCGACGTTCGACGACGCGAGCGACGTGCGCTCACGGCACGATCGGGAGGACGTCCAGCGCAAGCTCGAGGAGGCCGAACGCATCCGCCACGAAGAAGTGCCCCAAGGGGTCGACATGGCGACGTGGGCGCTGGCGTGGTGCCTGCAGCACCCAGCCGTCACCTGCGTCATACCCGGATGCAAGAACGTCGAGCAGGTAGAGGCCAACGCGAAGGCGGCCGACCTCGCCACGGTGCGGGACGACCATCCGCAGGCGGTGGCGGTCGCCTAGATGGCGTCTTGTCCCCTTCATCGCCGGCTGCCGTTGGACCAGATCGTGGCCGTCGGTACTTCGGCAGCGCAGCTGATCTGATCCATCCACTGGAGCTCACCGATCTCGCGGCGGTGGGCGAGCCCCTCCCGGTGATGATGCCTCGCCAGGTCGGATCCTCCCTGCATCTTCGCGATGTTGCGAAGATTGGTGAGACTGTCGGGGTCGGCCTTCGGATGTGCCGAAAGGCCAGAGCCACGTCCACCAAAGCGACGCGCTGCGCTCCCTCGACTTCTTGACCCGTGCGCTTCGCGTGACGGCCCGCGCTTCCCTCTGCTTCTGCGTGTAGAGAATCCTGAGCTCAGGCCAGATCACGTGCATCACGACGTCGCCGAGGCTTGGCTCACCCACGGCGACTTCTCCTTCGCGACATGGCCTGTTCCCGGGGGCAGCCTGGGGCGCCTCATACTGCGCGAAGGACAGTCGGGCACCGTCGCCGCGTCGCTATTGGCGGCGATGGCCGACCGCCCGCGGCATGTCTTCTGGCCCGACGACATCGCCTACCGCCAAGTCGACCTTCGCAGTGTCATCGGACACCGGCAGGTCACCGACGCCTACATCTCGCGCGACGGCCCTGCCATCGACGAAACCCAACCATCTCAGCTTCTTGAGAACGCCACGGTCTCCGGGTCCCGGGACCACCGCCGGGCGACTTCTACACCTGCGTCCTCAGGTCTCGCGGGTCGCACTCCGCGACCGATACCAATCCATGAACTGCGCCGGAGACACGACCTCGACACCCGCACGAGCAGCAACCGGGAAGTGCGCCACATTGCCGGTCACGAGACGATCCACCCCGCACGCGATGGCCACCTCCAGGAAGGGCTCGTCGTCTCGGTCAGGTAATCGGACCGGTAGCGGCTCCGCGGCCATCGTGTCACTCGCGACGCTCAGGTAGTCCAGGAGCGCGGCGACGGCATCCTGGTCGAAACCGAAGCGGGGGCGCGCGAGGACCTCGCCGTACTCACTCAGGATGCGTGCGTCGAGACAGAGCGTCAACGATCCCGATGAGATCAAACGTACGATCTCGCCAGGCGGGCCGAATGGTGAGAGAAGTCCTGAAACGAGAACGTTGGTGTCGAGGACGATCCTCAACGTCGGCGTGCCTCGCGCACGGCCGAGATCTCGGCCTCGATGTCGTCTGCGGAGAGAGCATCGGTTCCGCTCGCCACCGCCCGCCGCTGCATCGACGCGACCGCACCGATGGCACGGGCACGGCGGAAGGCGGCGAGAGACTCCTCGAGGTTCGCCTCGGTGACGGCTGCGAGGATTGCGATGGGACGCCCGTTGCTGGTGATGACCATCTCGCGCTCGTCGGATAGCTCGCGCCAGATGTCGGCCGACTTGCCGCGCAGATCACGGACGCTGACGAACTTCATGACGCACCCCCAATCGTGTCCATATTGTGTACGCGATCGTCACGCACGTCAAGCGGTGGCGGACGAAGCACCGGGTGGCTTCTGGGCGTTCGTCGCCGATATCCGCCTGACGGTCCTCCAGTCGACGCTCATCGGGTACCGGCTCCTCGTCGACACCTACGTCGCCATGCAACCGCACGCGTCGCCCGCAGCGCTGAAGAGGCCCGCCACCGTCAACTGCACGCCGGAGAAGATCCACGAAGTCATCAGCGATCTCGGTGTGGCCGGACTCACGACGGCGAACGCACAGTTGCTGGCGTACTGGGACAACAAGCCCATCGAAGGCGCGAGCGCCAACTGGAAGCTCCTCAAGGGTGGCGCGACACGGCGCACTCTCAGCTCTACCTCGAGACGACGCCCGGAGGGACGTCGAACGACGCCTGGTTCTCTCCATGGGGCAGCGACACCCTCAGGTTCCGCGCCGGCGAGGAGCGCTGGGAATCGCGACCGTCTCGTGGAGCCTCGATCGTGTCACCCACGCGGCGGGTCAACCACTCCCTAGAAGCCGATAGGGCAACCGTTCGAGCATGCGACGATCCCACATCGGGATCTCGTACCTGATCCGTCGTGCTGCATACACGTGATGGACGTGCGCGATCATCGAGAACGGGAAGATCTTGCCGTGATCTGGCAAGTCGACAGGAACGTCGACATGCCCTCCAAACGTCAGACCGGCATCGCTGATCCTCCTCCGATACGACGTGTGACTGTCGTCCAATGTGAAGGTCACGTTCGTCGAGTCCTCGATGTCCTGGGTCTTCACCATCAAGACGCGAGGTTCAGCTTCGTGATGCCGCGTTCTTCGCTGCGCCAGTTCGATCGCCTTACTCGGCGTGATGTCGGGGATGAGATAGAAGTACACGGGGATCTTCTCCTTCATGTCACCATGAGCCCGCGTGTAGTCCTCGAACATCGCTTCTTCCACGAATCTTCGTCATCTTTAAGTATTGCTGGCGTTCGCTGGCCGAGTAGCGGACACAGTACCAACCCTTTTGGGAAGAAATCACGTCGCAGATATCGTCCACCTGGGATGCGGCCGCCATCGTGATCGTCTCGAAGAGGTAGCGTCGATCGTTGAAGTAGTGAACGAGATCGTGTAGGTCAGGCTGCATGGACTTCATCATCCTTCTGTGCACCTCCCGACGCGTTGCTACGACGGGCAGCGTCACCACGCGCGTGAGGAGATCGATGACGGAGTCGGCTTCGAGGGATGGCTGTCGAGGTCGCCCTAGTTCATGTTGTCCGGTACCTTGGCGACCGAGGACCTGAGCCGTAGAGCAGCGAGGACCACGAACGCGCCGGCGAAGAGAAGGACCGGCCCGGACATCTGCAGGGCGTACGCCACCCCTCGACCGTCGAGGATCACGCTGCGCAGCCCCTCGATGACCCAGTACGTCGGCGTGAAGCGAGCCGCTTCCTGCGCCCACGTGGGCAGCAGATCGATCGGCGCGAATGCTCCGCCAAGGCCCGAGAACACCGTCACCAGGAGGACATTGAGGGCATTGAACTGCGAGAAGGTCGTGCACCACGCGAACTCGGCCACGAGGACACCGACGAGGCACAGGGCGAAGGCGGCGAGCAGGATGGCGACGGCGATCGGAGGACCCACGATCTCCATGGCGAACAGCACCGTGCCTGTCCAGAACACGATCGTGAGCTGCGCGAGGAGGATCGCGAGTGCCGGCACCATCTTGCCAATCATGATCTCCGGCATGTCACCCGCGAGTCGTACGCGGTCCCAGGTGTTCCACCCGAACTCTCGGTAGAACTGATC
>JACDHQ010000178.1 GCA_013820975.1 Gemmatimonadaceae bacterium | reverse complement strand
GATTCATGGGCAAGGCCGACTACGAGTCGGTGTGCAGCAACATGCGGCTGGCTGACGGCACGCTCTGGCCCATGCCCATCGTGCTCGATGTACCCGAGGAATTCGCCTCCACGCTGGCTTCGGGCGCCACGGTCGCGCTGCGCGATGCCGAGGGAGTAATGCTCGCCGCTCTCCAGGTGAGCGATATCTGGGCGCCGGACCGCGAAGCCGAGGCGCAGGCGGTGTTCGGGACGACGAACCGGGAGCATCCCGGGGTCGCGGCGCTGCTCGACCGCACCAATCCGCACTACGTGGGGGGCCGGCTCGAGGGGCTGCACCTGCCCGTTCACTACGACTTCAAGCCGTACCGGCAGACGCCCGCGGATCTGCGCGACACGTTCGCGAAACAGGCATGGACGAAGGTTGTCGCTTTCCAGACGCGCAACCCCATGCACCGCGCGCACCACGAGCTGACGCTCCGCGCCGCGCGGGAAGCTGACGCGAAGCTGCTCATCCACCCGGTCGTCGGCATGACCAAGCCCGGGGACGTCGATCACTACACGCGGGTGCGCGGCTACCAGGCGCTCATGGACAGCTACCCGGCCAACACCGCCATGTTGTCGCTGCTGCCGCTCGCCATGCGCATGGGCGGCCCGCGCGAGGCCGTGTGGCACGCCATCATCCGCAAGAATTACGGCTGCACGCATTTCATCGTCGGGCGCGACCACGCCGGCCCTGGCAAGGACTCATCGGGCAAGCCGTTCTACGGCTCCTACGACGCGCAGGAGCTGATGCGACAGCATGAGCAGGAGCTCGACATGGTCATGGTGCCCTTCCGCAACATGGTCTACGTGGAGGATCGCGACGCGTACTTCCCGGAGGACGAGGTGCCGGCCGGCGCCAAGGTTCTGGATCTCTCGGGCACCGAGCAGCGCCGGCTGCTCCAAACCGGCCAGCCCATCCCGGAGTGGTTCACGTTCCCGGCGGTCGTCGACGTGCTGCGCGAGACGCACCCGCCCCGTTCGAAGCAGGGCTTCACGGTGTTCTTCACCGGCCTGTCAGGGTCGGGAAAGTCGACGATCGCCAACGCCCTGCTGGTCAAGCTGCTCGAGCAGGGGGGGCGCGCGGTGACGCTGCTCGACGGGGACCACGTCCGCAAGCACCTGTCGTCGGAGCTGGGGTTCTCGAAGGAGCACCGCGACATCAACATCCGGCGGATCGGGTACGTGGCGTCGGAGATCACCAAGAACGGCGGCATCGCGATCTGCGCGCCGATTGCGCCGTACGATGCGACGCGCAAGGATGTCCGCGCGCTGATCGAGTCGCTCGGGGGCTTCGTGCTCGTCCACGTCGCGACCTCGCTCGAGGAGTGCGAGCGGCGGGACTGCAAGGGCCTGTATGCCAAGGCGCGCGCAGGCATCCTGAAGGAGTTCACCGGGATTTCCGATCCGTACGAGGCGCCGGCGGATGCGTCGCTGGTCCTCAAGACCGAGGGCACCACGCCCGAGGCCGAAGCTGACGAGATCGTGGCCTTTCTGAAGCGAGAAGGATACCTCGCCTGATGGCGCAGGCGGGCACGGCGGCGCTTCCGGATCTGCACCGCGCGGCGGTGCGGCCGGGCCCGTCGTGCCCGCTGCGCGTGATGCACGTGGTGTATGCGCTCCAGCCAGGCGGCATGGAGTTCGGCGTGGTGAAGGTGGTCAACGGGCTGGACCCCGCGCGCGTCCAGAGCAGCATCTGCAGCACGGCGCCGGCAGTAGACAGCATGAAGTCGCTCGTGACGCCGGCGGTGCCGATCTTCGAGCTCAGGCGCCGTCACGGCAACGATCCAAGGCTTGTGTGGGATCTCTACCGGCTGTTCCGCCGCGAGCGTCCGCACATCGTCCACACGCACGCATGGGGCACGCTCATCGAGGGGCTCGTCGCGGCCCGGCTGGCGCGCGTGCCGGTCGTCGTTCACGGAGAGCACGGCACGCTCCAGCTCCGCGGCTTCCAGGCACGCATTCAACGCTGGGCCTGGCGAGGCGCGACGAGGGTGCTGTCGGTGTCGCGGAAGCTGGCCGAGCGGATGGCAGCGACGACGGGGTTTGCACACGACCGGATCCAGACGATTCAGAACGGGGTGGACTTTTCACGGTTCTCGCCGGCGCTTCGAGAGGCCGGGCGGGAAGAGCTGGGCCTGGGGCCAAATACCCTGGCGATCGGGACAGCGGGACGGCTGGTACCGGTAAAGGACCATGCCAACCTGATCGACGCACTCGCACAACTGCGCGACCGGGGCGTGACATTCACCGCGTTCATCGCGGGCGACGGGCCGCTGCGGGCAGACCTCGAGACGCGCATCGCGGCGCGGCGGCTGACCGAGCGTGTCCGACTGCTGGGTCAGCGTGCCGATATCGAGCGCGTGTTCGCGGCGCTGGATGTCTTCGTGCTGTCATCGAAGTCCGAGGGCATGTCGAACACGATCCTCGAGGCGATGGCAAGCGGCGCGCCGGTCGTGGCGACGAACGTCGGTGGGGCCGAGGAACTTGTGGACGACGGCAGAACCGGGCTTTTGGTGTCGCGTGAGGACAGCGACGCGCTGGCGGCCGCTCTGGAAGAGATGGCAGGCGATCGGGCTCGGTGCCGCCAGATGGGAATTGCGGCGCGGGCAAAGGCAGAGACCACCTTCAGCCTGTCCCGGATGTTGAAGGACTACGACGCACTGTATCTCGACCTGGCCGGGCCGACGACGGTCGGCGCCCGCCAATGAAAGTGCTGTATTTGGTGCCGCAGCCAAAGCGCGCCGATCGCATCGGCGCCTACTCATTCCTCGACGAGGAAATCCAGGCACTTGCCGCCGCCGGGGTCGAGGCGTTCGTGCTGTCGAGAAAGGTGCCGGAAGACACGTGGTGCGGTCGAGTGCGGCTCAAAGCCGCCCGAAAGCCATCGGACGTGCGCCTGGGCGTTGCGTCGTTTCTCGTTCGGCGGGCGAAGGATGTGCCGATCCGCTACTTCCTGGAGCTGCCGGCGCTCCATCACGTCGGGCGGCTGGAGTACGAGGCGGCGGCCATCGTGAAGGCCGAGGGCATCGACTTGATCCACAGCCACTTTGCGTGGCCGGCTGGATTCGGCGGAATTCTGGCGCGAGCCGAGACCGGACGGCCGCTCGTCGCAACGCTGCGGGGCACCGACGTGCTGCTCGATGAAGCGATCGACTACGGACGCCGAACATCGAAGGCGTACGACCGGGCGCTGCGGCGGCTGCTCGCCACGGCCGACCGCACGGTCTACTTCAGCAACTACATGCGCGACCGGGCGCTGGAACTGGGGGCGCGGCCGGCGGCAGCGCGCGTGGTACGAAAAGGTGTCGATTTGGCGCATTTCGCGGTGGCTGACGATCGCGTGGGGCTGCGGCGCACGCTGGGGCTGGGCGAGCGGCCGATGATCCTGACCGTCGCCGGGCTGATTCCGCGAAAGGGGGTGCACCACATCCTCGAGGCGCTGGCCATCGTCGCCAGAGATCGAGATTTCAGCTTCGTCGTCTGCGGTGAGGGACCGGAGCGAGCGCGCCTGGAGACACTGAGCGCAGAGCTGGGTCTGGCCGATCGGACGGTCTTCGCGGGCCGCGTGACCCGGGCGGACATACCGAAGTACTTTGCGGCGTCCGATGTCTTCGTGCTGGCGTCGCTCGTCGAGGCCGCCGGCAACGTACTCTTCGAGGCGATGGCATCCGGCCGCCCCATCGTGTGCACGGATTCGGGCGGGCCGCCGGAGTACGTCAAGAATGCCGAGACCGGGTTCGTGGTACCGGTCGGCCAGCCGGAAGCGATGGCGGCCCGGATTGGCCAATTGCTGAACGATCCGGCGCTCCAGGACCGCCTCGGCGCCGAGGGTCGCCGGCAGACCATGGGAGAGTTCGACTACGACCGCATGGTGCGGGACATCAGAGGCGTCTACCGCGAGACGCTGGCTGCTTCCGCACCTCGCCAGGCAGCTGCATCATGACCGCTATCGCACCACCCAAACCCGCGTTCCTGAATCAGCGGGACGATCACCGTCAGTTGCTGACGCCCGTACGCCGACGCCTGCGTGATGTCTACATCGGCGTCACGGACCGGGGCTGGTTCGGCTTGACCCCGCTCGACGCGCACATCGTGGTGTGCGGCTATCCCCGATCCGGTACGACACTGCTGCAGGCGATGCTCGAGACCGCCGTGAGCGACGCGCTGGCGTTCGGCCGCGAACGGGGAGGGCTCGGTGTCGCCCGGTACACGTGGCCGGGGCGTCACAGGGTCCTGTTGTCGAAGAAGCCGAACGACATTTTCTGGGTGGACGACATCCGTGACTACTATCGCGAGCGGCGGACGCGCGTACGTTTCGTCCTGAGCCTTCGGGACCCTCGGGCCGTGCTGACGTCGATCCACGTGGACAAGCCTGGATACTGCGTGCCGGCGGACAAGTGGCGGTCGGTCTACGAGCACATCGAGTACCAGCGTCACAATGCGGACGTCACGCTGGTAGAATACCGTGACCTCGTGGAGCGTCCGCAACAGGTCCAGGCGCAGCTCGCATCGTTCACCGGATGCGATATCGGCCAGCGGTTCGATGACTTCCATGCTGCGGTGCCAAAACATTTCGACACACGTGCGCTGAACGGTGTCCGGCCGCTCGACCGCAGCTCGCTCGACAAATGGCGGGCGCCGAAGCACCGGGAACGTATCCAGCAGATTCTGGCGGAGCTCCCGGAACTGCCCGAGCGACTGGTCGAGCTGGGATACGAAGCCGATACAGCGTGGATGAGGGAATATCAGTGACCCCGATCGTTGCCCCGGGCGAGCCGGTCGATGTGAACGGCTCCTCGACGGCCCTCACGGACCCGAACGGCGACGTGTCTGCCGACCCCGTCAGCCTCCGGAGGAAAAAGAAGAAGCAGTATTACGCCAAGACGGCCAAGCGGGGCGCCCTCTGGTCAATCGTCAAGCAAGGTGGACATGAGATCTTCGCCATCCCGATTTCGATGATCATGGCGCGGCTGCTGTCGCCAGAGGAATTCGGCATCGCGGCCGCGTCGGCCTTGTTCATCCGGCTTTCCACGCGGCTGACACAGTTCGGTTTCAACGCGTCCCTCGTAAGGATCAAGGTTCTGCGGCCCGAGCACCTCTCGTCGGTGTTCGTGGTGAACCTCATGTTTGGCGTCCTGACATATCTCGCTCTCGTAGCCGCGGCTCCGGCAGTCGGCACTTTTCTTCGAAGCCCCGAGGCTGGGGAACTCCTGGCATTCGCAGCACTCATCTTCCTCATTAATCCTTTCGGCACCGTGCCTGCGTCGCTGATGTCGCGAAACATGCAGTTTCGAAATAGCACGATCACCGACTGGAGCGACATGGTCGTCAGCCTGAGCGTCACCCTCGTGCTGGCGTTTCGAGGCTTTGGCTACTGGAGCATCGTTACGGGCCATCTCAGCGGTGCCGTCGTGCGCGTGATCCTGAAGGCCTATCTGAGCAGCTGGCGTCCGTCGCTCGCCTTTTCACGTCAGGCGACGCGCGAACTGCTGGGCTTCGGCC
>JACDHQ010000177.1 GCA_013820975.1 Gemmatimonadaceae bacterium | reverse complement strand
CCTGCATCATCGCCTCGCACGAATACGTGCGGAGCGCGCCGGCGAACTTCTCTGCCTCCGTCTTCCGCCCCGTGATGACCGGCATCGCCATCCAGCCTTCCATGAAGTCGCGGTAGACGCCGAGCATCCGCCGCGTCTCCTCCTGCGCTTCCTCGTGCGTGACGTGCGCGGTGTGCCCCTCCTGCCAGAGGAATTCCGTCGTGCGCAGGAAGAGCCGCGTCCGCATCTCCCACCGCACGACGTTGGCCCACTGGTTCATCAGCAGCGGCAGGTCACGGTAGCTCTGCACCCACTTGGCGAACATCGCGTAGATGATCGTCTCCGAGGTGGGCCGCACGACCAGCGGTTCCTCGAGCAGCTTGCCCCCCCCGTGCGTCACCACGGCCGTCTCGGGCGCGAACCCCTCGACATGCTCCGCCTCCTTCCGCATGAACGACTCGGGGATGAACAGCGGGAAGTAGGCGTTGACGTGGCCGGTCGCCTTGAACATGTCGTCGAGGGTGCGCTGCATGCGCTCCCAGATCCCGTACCCTTGTGGACGGATCACCATGCAGCCACGCACCGGCGAGTAGTCCGCGAGCTCGGCGCGCAGCACCACTTCGTTGTACCAGGCGCTGAAGTCCTCAGCACGGGTCGTGAGCTTCTTTTCGTCAGCCATGGGCAGGATCCTGTCGGTCCGGGCGATGCGAATGGGCGAAGGCGCCGGGATGCGCGCGAACGGCACGCACCAGGTCGTCCGCAGAAAGTTCGGTGGCGCCGATGCGCTCGGTGAGCGGGGCACCCCGGCGTGGGTCGGGATTCAGCGGCCGTACCGTCACGCGCCCTTCGTCGCGGAACGCGGGGCCGAGGAGCACGGCGTACGCCACCCCGGCCTGGTCGGCCGCCTTGAGCTGCTTGCTCGCGCTCTGCCCGCGGAGCGCGTAGTCGACACTCGCCCCGGTGCCGCGCAGCTCGCGGACGTAGGCCATCGTCCGCTCGATCGGGATGATCTCCTCGGCAACGACCCACAGGTCTGCCGCCGTCGGATCGGGCGCGAGCAACCCCCGCGCCCGGAGCAACTCCCCCAGCACGACGTCACCCATCCCGAAACCCAGCGCGGGCAGGTCGACGCCGCCGAGCGCGCCCAGCAGGTTGTCGTACCGCCCGCCGCCGGCGATCGCACGGAACTCCCCCTTCGCATCGAACAGCTCGAACACGATGCCGGTGTAGTAGGCGAGACCGCGCACGATCGACAGGTCGAAGCGCAGCCACGCCGCACCGTCGCCCGTCAGCGCCGCCAGGTACGTCCCGAACCGCCGGAAGTCCGTCACGTGGCCGGCCGCGGTGCCGCTGCCGATCGCGGCGGCAACGTCGTCGAGGGTCGTGGCCGGAATGCGCAGGATCGCGGCGCGCGCATCGGGCGCGATGCCCGCGGCCGCAAGCTTTTCCTCGGACACGGCCGGCGGCTGGCGCTCGAGCTTGTCGATCACGGCGAACGCCGCGGCATGCTGCTCGTCGGCAACGCCCACCGCCGTCAGGTACGCCTGCAGGATGCGCCGGTCGCTCACCCGCACGCGCACATCCTCGTGCGTCAGCCCCAGGCCGCGCATCATCTCGATCGCGACCGCCACGAGCTCCGCGTCGGCAGTGACATCAGCCTCGCCCACGATGTCCACGTTGAGCTGATAGTGCTCCCGCAGCCGCCCCTTCTGCTGGCGCTCGTAGCGGAAGAGCTGCGGCATCGAGAACCACCGCACTGGCTTGCGGAGCGCATTCGCACGCGCGGCAACCATTCGCGCGAAGGTCGGCGTCATCTCCGGACGCAGCGAGACCTCGCGGCCGCCCTTGTCGGTGAAGCTGTAGAGCTGCGTGACGATCTCATCGCCGCTCTTGCGGGTGTACAGCTCGAGGGGCTCCAGCGGCGGTCCGTCGTACTCGGCGAACGCGAACCGGCGCGCCACCTCGCGCCATACCCCCATGATGTGCGACCGCTCGGCGAGCTCCGAGGGATAGAAGTCGCGAAAACCGGGTAGGGCGCCCTTGGACATCGGGGAAACTTACCCGGCGAGCGGATCGAGCTGCAAGCAGCGCATGGCATCGCCCACCGTGTGAAACGAGCCGGTCACCAGCACCGTCTCACCGAGTCCTGCAGCCCGGGCGAGGGCCGCGTCGAGGGCGGCGACGCCCTCCACCTTCGCACCGAGCTCCCGCGCGTGGCGCACCGCCTCGTCGAGCGGCCACCGCCGATCCGGCGGAGCGCTGGGCGCCTCGGTCAGCACCAGGTGGTCCACGACGCCTGCCAGCCGCGCCAGCATCGGGCGCCATGCCTTGTCGGACAGCACACAGACCACGGCCGCCAGTGGCCGGTGCACCACCGCCGCGCCGAGCGCTTCCACGAGGACCCTCGCTCCGTCGTCATTGTGCGCGACATCGAAGAGATACCTGCCCCGGCGGTCGAAGCGCCCGGGGAGCCGCACAGTCTCCAGGGCCGCGGCAAGGGTGGCCGGCTCGCTCGCGAACGGCGCACCCGCCGCATCGAGCAGGGCCACCGCAAATGCCGTGTTGAATGCCTGATGCCGGCCGACGAGCGGCGTCTGCAGCCGCTGGCGGCCCGACGGGAGCTCGAGGGTGAACCCCGTCGCGGCGCCCACCGACACGTCGTGGACGCGATACGACTCGGCCGCGACCACGATCCGGCTCGCGCCTGCACGCTCGGCATCGAGCGCCAGGAGCCGCTGCACCCGCGGGTCGGTATCGCCGATGACCGCTGGCACCCCGCGCTTGAAGATGCCTGCCTTTTCCGCGGCGATGGCCTCGATGGAGTCCCCGAGGATCTCCATGTGATCGAGCCCGATCGTGGCGACACCGGCGGCGAGAGGCGTGATCACGTTGGTCGCATCGAGCCTGCCGCCGAGTCCCGTCTCCACGAGCGCGATGTCCACGCGCGACTGCGCGAACCAGTCGAAGGCCAGCGCGGTGGTCGCCTCGAAGAACGTCGCCCCGAGTCGTTCCACGTCGTCGGTCCAGCGTTCGACGAAGCTGGTGACGGCATCCACCGGGATGGGTGCGCCGTCCACGACGATCCGCTCGCGGAAGTCCACGAGGTGCGGGGAGGTGTACGTCCCCACGCGGAGCCCGCGCGCGCGCAGCACCGCGCTCGCCGTGGCCACGGTGCTTCCCTTTCCATTCGTTCCGGCGATGTGCAGCATCCGCACGCGCCGGTGCGGATCACCGAGACGGCCGAGCAGTGCCGACGTGCGCTCGAGCCCTGGCCGGACGCCGCCGGTCGTCCGGGCGAAGAGATAGGCCAGCGCCTCGTCATACCTGCGGGCGCCGGCGCGGCCGCTCAGGTGGACGCCCACCCCGTCACGGCCGGCTTGCCGGTCATGTGTCGCAGCAGCTGGCCGACGGTGCGCTTGAGTTCACGCCGGTGCACCACCGCGTCGAGCATCCCCTTCTCGAGGAGGAACTCCGCCGTCTGGAACCCTTCGGGCAGGTCCTGGCCGAGCGTCTGCTTGATCACACGCGGTCCCGCGAAACCGATCACCGCGCCCGGCTCGGCGAGGATCGCATCTCCGAGCATCGCATAGCTTGCGCTGACGCCGCCGGTGGTGGGATTCGTGAGGATCGAGATGTAGGGGATCTTCCGCTCACCAAGCATCGCCAGCACGGCGGACGACTTCGCCATCTGCATCAGCGAGAGTACGCCCTCCTGCATGCGCGCGCCGCCCGAGGCGGAGATGAGCACCAGGGGATGCTTTCGCTCGAGGGAGCGAAGGCCCAGGCGAGCGATCTTCTCGCCGACGACCGACCCCATCGATCCGCCCATGAAGGCGAAATCCATGACGCCGAGGCCGATCGGCAGCCCGTCCAGCGACCCAGAGGCGGCGACCAGCGCATCCGTATCCCCCGCGTTGGCCATCGCCTTCTTCAGCCGCGCCGGATACTCGGGGAAGGACAAGGGATCGACCGACCGGAGGTCGGTCTCGAGCTCCTGCCAGCCGTCATCGAGCAGGAGCGCGCAGTACTCTGCCGCCCGGAGCCGGCGGTGGTAGTCGCACGAGGGGCACACGTTGCTGTTGCGAATGAACTTCTCGCGGATGTCCGTGTGCCCGCATGCCTCGCACTTCTCCCACGCGTCAGGCGGGATCTCGAGGCGTTCGCGCTGCGGTTGTCGGGGCTTCTTCTCCTTCCGGAACCAGGCCATTGCTTAAATGTGAGCTAGGCGGACGAAACAAGAAAGAGCTATCGGCTATCAGCTATCGGCTATCAGCCTGTTCGGAAGGCGGCCTGCGGCCGCTTCAGGGTGGGATCGGGCCCCTCCATCCGCCGCAGCCGTACCGCCAATGATGCCGCCGCGTCGCGGCGGCCCTCCGCATAAGCGGATAGCTGATAGCCGATAGCTGATAGCCGCTTTTTATATCGCCAGCCCGGTGGACCGCCCGCGCCCCTCGTTCGAGATGCGCATCAGGATGCCGATCGCGAGCCAGCTCGAGAGCAGGAACGACCCGCCGTAGCTGAAGAACGGCAGCGGGATGCCGGTGATCGGCATCAGGCTCAACGTCATGCCGACGTTCACGAGCACGTGCACGAACCAGCCGGCGAGGATCCCGAACGCCACGAGGCTCGCGAACGAGTCGCTCGCGCGTTCCGCGACCCGGATCACCCGCAGGAAGAGTACGAAGAACAGCGTCAGCGCTACCGTCACGCCGAAGAAGCCGAGTTCCTCGCCCACCACGGAGAAGATGAAGTCCGTGTGCTGCTCGGGCAGGAACGCAAGCCGCTTCTGGGTGCCGAGCGTGTATCCCTTGCCGAACAAGCCCCCGGAGCCGATGGCGATCTTCGACTGGGTGACGTGGTACCCCGCTTCGCGCGGGTCGAGCGAGGGATCGAGGAAGACCGTGAGTCGCTTCTGCTGGTAGGGCTTGAGGCTTTCCCACAGCAGGGGGGCGATGACGCCCAGCGACACGTTGGCGACGACGATCCCGATGGCCTCGTAGATGATCAGCCGATACCACAGGACGAGCGCGAGCAGCAGCAGGAACCAGATGCCCCAGATCATCGGACTGAACGCGAGCACGAGGCTGATCCCCGGGCTTGCCACGAGCACGAGGAGCGGCCACGGCGCGCCGAACCAGAACAGCATGCCGAACAGGATGCCGATGAAGACGAGCCCCGAACCGAGGTCGGGCTGCGCCATGATGAGGAGCCATGGCACCCCCACCACCAGCGCCGGCTTCCACAGCTCCACGAGCGACCGCGGGGCCAGGCGCTGGTTCGCCAGGATGCGGGCGAGCATCAGCACCACGGTGATCTTCGCGAGCTCCGACGGTTGCCCGATCCGGAACCCACCGATTGCCAGCCAGCTCTTCGTGCTCGCGGCCGTGCCGGCGCCGGTGCCGAGGCCCGGGACGAACAGCAGCAGGAGCAGCAGGAGACTCAGCGCGTAAAGCGGCACCGTCAGCCACTCGAGCATGCGGATCGACGCACGGCTGACCGCGAATGCCGCCACCAGCGCGATGCCGAACCACACGGTCTGCGACCGGTACGCGCC
>JACDHQ010000176.1 GCA_013820975.1 Gemmatimonadaceae bacterium | reverse complement strand
CATGTACGTCGGCGTGCCCATCGCCACGCCGGTCAGCGTCAGCCGCGAGTCCACGGCCATCGCGCGCGCAATGCCGAAGTCGGTCACCATCGGGCGGCCGCTCGCCCGCTCGATGAGGATGTTGTCGGGCTTGATGTCGCGATGCACCACGCCTTGCGCGTGCGCGAAGGCCAGGGCATCGGC
Organism: Gemmatimonadaceae bacterium; assembly: GCA_013820975.1. Lineage (GTDB taxonomy): Bacteria > Gemmatimonadota > Gemmatimonadetes > Gemmatimonadales > Gemmatimonadaceae > JACDHQ01. Next base: position 5,351 of record JACDHQ010000176.1, on the reverse strand, counting down.
CACCTCGCGAAGGATGCGCGCGCTCTCTTCCGGCGGGCACTCGCGGCTGCGGCGGCAGATCTCGGCGACGCTGTCGCCGTCCACGAGCGCCATCACGAAGAAGACGATGCCAGCGCGTTCGTCCACCGAGAAGATCGGGACGATGTTGGGATGATTGAGCGCTGCCGCGGTCTGCGCCTCGCGCAGGAAGCGCTCGCGCACGTCGTTGTGGTAGGCCAGCTCGGGCGGAAGCACCTTCACCGCCACGCGCCGGTTGAGCCGGACGTCGAGCGCACGGTAGACGACGGCCATCCCGCCGCGCCCCAGCTCATCCTCGATGATGTAGCTGTCGCCGACGGCGGCGATGACGCGGTCGCGAAGCGGATCCGGCGCGCCCCTGGTCACGAGCGGAGTCCGATCGCGCGCAATCAGCGCACGGACGGACGGACGTCGGTCCGCCGCGACAGCTCGTCGGCGACGCCGAGCGCCCCGTCGACGCTGTCCGCGAGGTGCAGGGCGTCGAGCGCGAGGGCCGTCACGTTCTTGTACGACTGCGCGCCCGAGCGCAGGCGCACGAGGTCGAGCTTCATGTTCTGGAGCGCGAGCGCACAGGTCTCGAGCTTGTTCTCCGCCGTCTCGCGCTTGCGGGCGGTCTCGGTGAGCGCCCGGCGCTGGCGCTTGAGGTACGCGAGTCGCCGCACGCGTTCCTCACTGCCCGCCTCCAGCGGGTTCGCTGCCGCCTCCAGTCGCTCCACCTCGGCCTCGATCGTCTCGAGCGCGCCCGGGCTGTCGTCGCGCTCCAGGTCGGCGAGCGTGAGCGCGATGGCGCGCACGCGGGTCGCCAGCGCCTCCGACGACCGGGTGACGTCCGGAATGCGGGCGCGCTCCGACTTCGGGAGTGTGCTCACCAGCCGGCTGATCTCGGCCGAGTCATTAAGCGCCTGGCGCACGCGCGCGTTCGAGCGCGAGTGGCCGATGACCGACAGCACCGCGGCATCGCTGTGCGCGCCGCCCGTGTGCCGCGGCGTACCCGCGCGAGGGGGCATGAGGGCGCGGGCCCGCCGCTTCTCCTTCAGCTCCAGCCGCTTGTCGCGGTCGAAGACGGCACGCACCTGCTCGCCGAGGTCGTCGATGACGTCGCCAAGCTCGCGATCGCGCGGTTGCCGGAAGACGTCACGCCAGTCGTAGCCCTCGCTCCAGAGCTTCGCGTAGCGGTACGCGAGGTAGATGCTCCAGAGCACGGTGACGAACAGGATGTCGACACCGGTGAAGATGCCCGCCACGATGATGACGGCATTCACGAAGAAGTACGGCGCGAGCTTGCGGCGGTACATCTCGACGTCGCGGCTCTGCCAGCGCGCCTCCTCGTCGGCGGACGGCAGGTACATGCCGTTGCTGTCGTAGCTCGTGACCCCGTACGGCTGCGAGCCGAACTGCGACTGCCGCGTGGGGTCCTGTTGCTGCCCGGTGTAGCCCGACCGGCGCTGTGCCAGCTCGTGGCCCGGCTGTCGCTGCGGGGCGTCGTACGGCTGGTTGTACGGCTGGTTGTACTGCTGGTTGTAGTGCTGCCCCCCCCCTCCCGCCGGGTTGCCCTGGCGTGGCGCGGCGGGCGCATCGCGCGACTCCAGCGCCTTCACCAGCGAAGTTGCGTCGGAGAAGCGATTGGCCGGATCCTTCTCGAGCAGCAGCATGACCGAGCGCGCGAGGTCGTCGGGGCAGTCGGCTCGGCGCTGCTCGATCGGCGTCGGCCGCTCGCTGATGTGCTTCACGAGCATGGCCGGCGTGCTGCCGGCGGTGAACGGCGGTTCGCCGCAGAGCATCTGGTACGCGACGACACCGAGCGCGTAGAGGTCGCTTCGTCCGTCGATCTCGCGTTCGCCCGCCGCCTGCTCCGGGGACATGTAGGCCGGGGTGCCAATCGCCATCCCCGTCGCGGTGAGCCGGTTCGCTCCACTGCTCGAGTCCACGGCGCGGGCGATGCCGAAGTCGGTCACCATCGCGCGCCCCGAGTCCGCATCGAGCAGGATGTTGTCGGGCTTGATGTCGCGGTGCACGACGCCGCGCTCGTGCGCGTAGGCGAGCGCGCTGGCGACCTCGCACATCACCCGCCGCACCTCGTCGGTGTCGAGGACTCCCTTTTCGTGAAGGCGCTTCGCGAGGTTGGCCCCGCGCACGTACGTCATCACGAAGAAGACGAGCCCCTCGGCCTCATCGACGGAGTAGATCGGGACGATGTTCGGGTGGCCGAGCTGGGCGGCGGTCTCGGCCTCGCGGAGGAAGCGCGTGCGGATGTCGCTCCGGAAGGCGAGCTCCGGCGGCAGCACCTTGATGGCGACGGTGCGCTTCAGCCGGCGATCCTTCGCGCGGTAGACGACGCCCATCCCGCCGCGACCGATCTCCTCGTCCAGCTCGTAATTCGCCGCAAGCACGCGCTCGACGTGCGCGCGCATCTCGGAGTCGACTGGGGGAACGACGGAATCGGGCACGCGGATGGCTCGGGTGTCCAGGGCGGGAAGTGCTGCAAGCTACCACCAGCAAACGCTTTGGGAAAGGCTGGGCTGCGCCACCGGGCGTGACGATTCCGGCAGCACGCCCTTGCGCTTCCTGCCGCAACGGCGCATTCCCGCATGGAATGGAGTGTGCGACTGGCTGGCAACCTGCAAGAGTCCTCTCCACATGCCCTCGAGTGCACCATGGCGCAGCGACTGAATCTCCCCGTCCTCCCACTTCGCGGGACGGTCATCTTTCCCGGGCTGACGGCGCCGATTGCCGCCGGACGCCCGGGCACCCTGCGCGCCATCGAGGCCGCACTCAAGGGCGACCGCCTCGTGTTTGCCGTCGCGCAGCGCGACAACACCGACGAGCCGACCCCCGACATCCTCTATTCGATGGGCGTCATCGCGCGGATCGGCCAGATCCAGCGCGGACTCGGCGGCGTGCAGCTCCTGCTCCAGGGTGAAAACCGGGCAACTTCTTTACAATACGCCCCCGGCGACGGCTACCTCACCTCCATCGTGATGCCGGTCGAGGAGATGGAGCCGCTCAACCCCGAGGACCCCGCGTTCGTCGCCCTCCACCGGGAGACGCGCGAGCGCGCCGCCGAGCTGGGCGAGCGCCGCGGGCTTCCCGAGGAAGTCGTGCACCAGGTGCTCGACGCGGTCACGGAGCCGGGCAAGTTCGCCGACCTCGTCGCCGGCTACATCGAGCTTCCCGTCGCCGAGAAGCAGGGGCTGCTCGAGACGCTGAGCGTCGAGGAGCGCATGCGGCGCGTCATCGTGCACGTGCAGCGGCAGATCGGCCTCATCGAGGCGCAGGAGGACATCAAGAGCGCGGTCCAGGAGGAACTCGGCGAGCGGCAGCGCGAGATGTACCTCCGCGAACAGCTCAAGGCGATCCAGAAGGAGCTCGGCGATGACGACTCGTCGAAGGAGATCACCGAACTGCGCGAGAAGCTCGCGAAGCTCGAGCTCCCCGACGAGGCGCGCACCGAGGTCGAGCGCGAGCTCGGGCGGCTCGAGCGTTCCGGCCGCGAATCGATGGAAGCGCAGGTCATCCGTACCTACCTCGAGTGGATCGCCGAGCTGCCGTGGAACACGCGGTCGGACGACAAGCTCGACCTCGCAAATGCCGAGACCGTGCTCGACGAGGATCATTACGGGCTGCCGGACGTGAAGGACCGCGTGCTCGAGTTCCTCGCCGTGCGCCAGCTGCGCGCGCAACAGATGGCCGAGGAGATGGGCAAGAGCGGCGAGGTGCCGGCCGCACGCCTCTCGGCGAACAAGGACGATGCGAACCCGACGCTGATGCCGTCGCGCAAGAGCGAGGATCGCAAGATCACCGACCAGGCGGAGGCGAAGTCCCGCGCGATGGCCAAGGGACCCATCCTCCTCTTCATCGGCCCGCCGGGCGTGGGCAAGACGTCGATCGCGAAGTCCATCGCTCGTGCGCTCGACCGCAAGTACGTGCGCGCCTCGCTCGGCGGCATTCGCGACGAGGCCGATATCCGTGGCCACCGTCGCACCTACGTCGGCGCCATGCCCGGCCGCATCATCCAGGGGATGAAGCAGGCCGGCTCGAAGAACCCGGTCTTCCTGCTCGACGAGATCGACAAGCTCGGGGTGAGCTTCCAGGGCGACCCCGGCTCCGCGCTCCTCGAGGTGCTCGACCCGGCGCAGAACGACTCGTTCACCGATCACTACCTCGGCGTCCCCTTCGACCTGTCGGAGGTGCTCTTTGTCTGCACCGCCAACTTCATCCAGAACATTCCCGGTCCGCTGCTCGACCGCATGGAGGTCGTGGAGTTCGCCGGCTACACGGAGAAGGAGAAGGCGGAGATCGCGAAGCGGTATCTCATCCCGCGCCAGCTCGAGGAGAACGGGCTCGCCGACAAGAACGTGAAGTTCACCGACGACGCGGTGATGCGCATCGTGAGCGAGTACACGCGTGAGAGCGGCGTGCGCCAGCTCGAGCGCCAGGTGGGCGCGGTGACGCGCAAGGTCGCGCGCAAGATCGCGAGCGGCGACCCGGCGGTGCTCGACGACGGGCAGATCGATGCGAGCGAAGTGCGCGAGCTGCTGGGCCGGCCGCGCGTGCATCCCGAGCGCGCCAACGAAGAGCACGAGATCGGCGTGGCGACGGGGATGTACTACACGCCCGCAGGCGGCGACATCATGTTCGTCGAGGCAGCGATCCGCAGGCTGTACGGCATGGGCCAGCGGCTCACCGATGGCGAGGCGACGCAGGTGAGCGGCTGGGGCAACGTGTCGCTCATCCTCACCGGCCAGCTCGGCGACGTGATGAAGGAATCGGCGCGCGCGGCAATGACGTACGCTGCCACGCACGCGTCGGCACTGCACATCCCCGAGGATCGCCTCGGCTCCATCGAGGTGCACGTCCACGTGCCGGCCGGTGCGATTCCCAAGGACGGGCCGAGTGCCGGCACGACGATGTCGACGGCGCTGGTGAGCGCGATGAGCGGACGGCCGGTGCGGAAGGACGTTGCAATGACGGGTGAGATCACGCTTCGCGGCCGCGTGCTCCCGATCGGCGGCGTGAAGGAGAAGGTGCTGGGCGCCCATCGGGCCGGCATCAAGACCATCATCCTCCCCAAGGACAACGAGGCGGACATGGAGGACATCCCGGAAGACGTCCGGGAGTCGATGACCTTTCATTGTGTAGCGACGCTGGACGAGCTGTTCGAGATCGCGTTGCTGCCGTCGGTCGAGCCGATCGAGCCGGCCGAGAAGTCGATCGTGGAGGAGCAGGAGGAGGCGATGCGGTAGTTCGGGACGAGGTAGTTCGGGACGAGGGGTGCGGGGACTTCAGAACAGCCGAGCCTGCCGGGTCCCGCACCCCTCATCCCTCATCCCGAA
>JACDHQ010000175.1 GCA_013820975.1 Gemmatimonadaceae bacterium | reverse complement strand
GCGCCGTACCGGGGGTGACGACGCCGTCGGTCATCGCCCGAAGCTACCCACCGTCGCGGCCATCACCGGCAGCGCGCGCGTGCGCACCGGGGCCACGGCGGGCATCGCCTCGCGAACGCCCACCATCGTCGCCTCGAAGTCGTAGTCGTCCACGACGTCGTCGATGCGGACGTCCAGGATGGTGCCGGGTTCGGGATGAGAGGTTCGGGATGAGGGATGAGGGATGCGGGATGCGGGATGCGGGATGCGGGATGCGGGGTGCGGGATGCCGGCGGCGGGCGGCGGGATGCGCGTCACGCCGTCGATGTCGTCGGCCTGCCACACCGTGCGCGCCTGCACCGTGCCGTCGGCCTCGATGCGGTCCACCATCGCCGGCACCGTGCGCCCGATGTGCCGCTCATACCGCTCGGCGGTGATCATCCGCTGCAGCTCGGTGACCCGCTCGAGCCGCTCGCGCTTCACCGCGTCGGGCACGTCGTCGGCCATGTCGAAGGCACGCGTGCCCTCCTGCGCCGAATAGGTGAACACGCCCACGCGGTCGAACTGCGCCTCCTCGAGGAAGGCGAGCAGCGTCGCGAAGTCCGCGTCGCTCTCCCCCGGGAAGCCGACGATGCACGTGGTGCGGATGGCGACATCGGGCACCGCCGCGCGCACGCGCGCAAGGCGGTCGCGGATGGTGCGCTGCCGCTCGGGGCGGCGCATGCGCGCCAGCACCGCGTCGGCCGCGTGCTGCATCGGCATGTCGAGGTACGGCACGATGCGCGGCTCGCGCGCCATCACCTCGAGCAGCCGCGGCGTCATCCCCGTGGCGTAGAGGTACAGCATGCGGATCCACGGGATGGACGTCTCCCGAAGCAGCGCCTCGAGCAGCTCGGGGAGCCCGTTGCCGTCGCGGACGTCGCGTCCCCAGTGTGCGAGGTCCTGCGCCACCAGGTTGATCTCGCGCGCCCCCTGCGCCTCGAGCAGCTGTGCCTCGCGCACGACGTCGCCGAGGGCGAAGGAGCGGTGCTTGCCGCGCATCAGCGGGATCGCGCAGAATGCGCACCCGTGGTCGCACCCCTCGCTCACCTTGAGATAGCGCACGTGCGGCATGTCGCCGGTGAAGAGGCGGACCCCCGGATGCGGCACCGGCACGTCGTCGATGAGCCCCCGCGCCTCGAGCTCGGGCACGAGGCGGTCGATCTCGGTGGTCCCGAGGAAGAAGTCCACCTCGGGAAGCGCCTCCTCGAGCTCGGCCTTGTGGCGCTGGACCATGCAGCCGACGGCGACGACCGCGCGGGCGCGGCCGGTCGCCTTGTAGCGCCCCGCCTCGACGATGGCGTCGATCGACTCCTGCTTGGCCGCGTCGATGAAGCCGCAGGTGTTGACGACGATCACGTCGGCGTCGGCCATGTCGGCGGTCGGCACGGCGCCGCGGTCGGCGAGGGCAGCGAGGTAGCGCTCGCTATCGACGGTATTCTTGTCGCAGCCGAGCGTGATGAGGGAGACCTTCATAAGGCGGTGGAATCTAACGACTTGGGGTGGAAGAAACGCGAGACACCGCCGTACCCGGGTGCTGAAGAAATCCCGCACACACCGCCGTACTCGGGTACTGAAGAAGCGCCCCACACCGCAGTACTCGGGTACTGAAGAAGCGCCCCACAGCGCAGTACTCGGGTACTGAAGAAGCGCCCCACAGCGCAGTACTCGGGTACTTCAGTAGCCAGAAGCAAGGCCCGGGCACCAGCCACACGAATTCGGGGCCGACGCGAACGCCAAACCCCCACGAGCGCAGGTGAAGGTCTCACCACGCATTCGTGGGGGTCGGATGTCGGTCTGAAGTCAGAGTACTGAAGTACTGGGGTCTGCCGTGTGCGGACCCGTGGTCTGCTGTGTGCGGACGCCTGCGACGCCCCGGGCGGCGCGTGAACTCAGTCCGCCAGGCGGTCGGGGGTCGATTCGGTGGCGTCCGGATCGGCCGGGCGGCGGCGGACGACGACTTCCTCGTACACCACCGGGCGGCGGTCCACGACCGTCTCCTCGGTGCCGTCGGCGAGCAGTTCGCGCTGCGTCCCGAAGTCACGATCGAGGTCGGCATCGGCATCGGCATCCCGATCGCGGTCGCTGTCGACGACTCGCTCCGAGCGGAGCCGAGCGTCGTCGCTGGCCCGGACGTCATCACCATCGGCAGTCGCAGCGAGCGATGCGCCCTCGATGACTTCGGCGCTGTCCATCCGGACGATGCGCGCCGTCCGGTCGATCTGCACGGCGCGGATCGGCGCGCGGGCGCGCCGGTCGCCGCCGACGAGGTCGAGGTCGAGCAGCACCACTTCCCCGGACTTCCGGTCCACGAGCAGTTCGCGGACGGTGCCGATGGCCCGCCCGCCGACGGTGCTGACCTCCCACCCCCGGATGTCCGGCTCGCCGTCGTTGAGCGTCCAGTCAGCGAGCTCCCTCAGGGGGACGAGGTCCGAGTCTGGCCGGTGATAGGGCCCCGTTCCGGCCGCGTCGCGGCCTCCACGATCGTCAAGCCGTGCCATGTGGGCCTCCATGCAGCGTGATCAGGACCGATTCGGCAGCCGATGCGACCCAGGTGCGGGTGTCGCTGACGGCGCCGGCGAAGTTCAGCGTGCCATTGGCGTACAGGAAGTACACGATTGCGACGATGACGACGAGCGCGATCACCAGCCAGACCCAACCGTGGCCCTTCTTTCGAGGTGCAACCCGTATTTCCGCCATGACTCCTCCAAACGGTGATGCCGGGAGGACTGGCAAGGAGAGAGCCAGCGCGACCGTATACGTGCTAGCGGTAGTTGCCGAACTGGAGCTCGACGCCGAAGTCACCCTTCCGCAGCAGCGCGATCGCCGCCTGCAGGTCGTCCTTGTCGGGCGCGGTCACGCGCACCTGATCCTCCTGGATCGACGCCTGGACCTTCTTCAGCTTCGCTTCCTTGATGGTCGCCGCGACCTTCCTGGCGGTCTCCTTGTCGAGCGCGGTCTTGAGCTTGATCTCCTTTCGCGCCGAGCTGCCGGTCGCCTCCTTGGTGTCGCCGACGTCGAGGTTCTTCACCGGCACGCCGCGCTTGATGAGCTTCGACTGGACGATGTCCCAGAGCGCCGTCATCCTGAAGTCGTCCTCGGCGGTGAGGACGAGCATCTCCTCGGCGCGCTTGTACTCGATCGCGGCGGTGGAGCCCTTGAAGTCGTAGCGCTGCGCGACCTCCTTGGACGCCTGGTTCACGGCGTTGTCCACTTCCTGGAGGTCGACGCCGGTGGTGACGTCGAATGAGTAGGTGCTGGCCATGGGAATTTCCTCAGCAATTGCGGAGAGGGCTGCGAGTTCTGGAACCGACCGGAAAGTATTTGGTGGCGGGGCGCGGGACTACTCGGCCCGGATTTCCCCGGATGATGCCGGATGATTCCCTGCGGCCGCGGCCAGTCGTCCGCGCAGACCTGATCGAACGGGAATTGACCGAACGCGTCATCGGCGGATTCTACGAAGTCTACAACCAGCTCGGATACGGATTCCTGGAATCCATATACTGTCGAGGGTTGGAGCATGTGCTGCGCCGGGACGGCTTGCTCGTCGAGCGCGAGTATCCCGCACCGGTGAGGCTATACGGGACCCAGGTCGGACTCCATCGGATCGACCTGCTCGTCGAGCGCCGGGGGATCGTGGAGGTCAAGTCAACCGAACTGCTGTCTCCATTCACCAAGCGACAGCTGAGGAACTATCTCAGGGCACTGCACCTCGAAGTCGGTCTGATCCTGCACTTCGGTCCCGAGGCCAGGTTCACGCGAATGGTCGAACGCGTGTAGAAACGATCCGGCTCAGTCCGGGGGAATCAGGGCCGAGCTGTTCCAGGGGCGCAGCGAGAGCGTCAACCCAGGTACGACTCCAGCGCCCTCGCCCGCGAGACGTGCCGCAGCCGTGACAACGCCTTTTCCTTGATCTGCCGCACCCGCTCGCGCGTGATCCCGAGCAGCGTCCCGATCTCCTCGAGCGTCATCGGGTCGGACCCGTCGAGCCCGAAGTACAGGCGCAGGATCTTCGCCTCGCGCTCCTTCAGGTGCGACAGCGCCTCCTCGATCGACTCCGTCAGCGCCTTCTCGAAGATCTGCTCGTCGGGCGTCGCATTCATCGTGTCGGGCAGGTAGTCGAGCAGCCGGTTGTCCTCGCCCGGGGTCATGGGCGCATCGAGCGAGAGGTGGGTCTGCGAGATCGACATCGTCTTCGCGACCTCTTCCTCCGTGATGTCCATCCCCTCCGCGATCTCCGCGTGCGTCGCCTCGCGGCCGAGCTCCTGGAGCAGCGCGCTCGCCCGCCGCCCGATGCGGTGCAGTGTGCCGGCGCGGTTGAGCGGCACGCGCACGATGCGGCTCTGCTCCGCCAGCGCCTGCAGGATCGCCTGGCGAATCCACCACACCGCGTACGAGATGAACTTGATCCCCTTCGTCTCGTCGAACTTGTGGGCCGCGCGGATGAGGCCGAGGTTGCCCTCGTTGATCAGGTCGGAGAGTGACACGCCCTGGTTCTGGTACTTCTTTGCGACCGACACCACGAACCGCAGGTTGGAGCGCACGAGCTTGTCGAGCGCCTCCTGGTCGTTCTTCCGGATGCACTGCGCCAGCCGCACCTCCTCCTCACGGTTGATGAGGGGGTAGATGCTGATGTCCTTCAGGTACTGATCGAGCGAGCCTTCTTCGTTCGACGACTTGCGGTGCGGGGTGACGGCCATACGGACGACGGCTCCTTCGGGGCGGCGCGCCTGCAGGCGGCCTCGTGCGACCAACGGTGGGAAGAACCGGGAAAACCGTTACGGAACTGCGTATCAGTGCACGCGTTCGCCGAGCCGTGCCCAGCGAATGCGGGTCAACCAGTCCATGCCGTCCGCCGAATCGGGAGCGTAGCTGTAGTACACGACCATCGGGCGGCCCTTCACCAGCGAGTCGGGGACGAACCCCCAGTACCGGCTGTCGAGCGAGTTGTCCCGGTTGTCGCCGAGGACGAAGTAGTTCCGGTGAGGGACGACCAGTGGCCCCCAGTTGTTTCGCGATGGCGGAAAGCTGTTGCTGCCGGGCGCGGCCGAGGCGAGCAGGTGATGCCGCTGCCAGCGGAACTCGTCGCCCGACGCATCGGAGCCCGGGTCCTGGTGAACTGCGTACGCTTCCGGGAGCGCAACGCCGTTACGGTAGAGGACGCCGTCGCGCATCGAGAGCGTATCCCCCGAGACCCCCACGAGCCGCTTCACGAAGTTCTTGGTGGGATCCTCGGGCCACTCGAAGACGATCACGTCGCCGCGGGTGGGCGTCCGAAGTGCGGGCAGCCGGCGATGCGTGAACGGCAGCTCGGCCCCGTAGACGAGCTTGTTCACGAGCAGAAAGTCGCCGACGAGCAGCGTCCCCTCCATGCTCCCGCTCGGAATCTTGAACGCCTCGACGAAGAAGGTGCGCACGACGAGGAAGAGCAGCACCGAGATCTGGAACACCTTCGTCCATTCCCAGAGGAACTCGAGCGGCGAGCGCCCGCGATTCACCTCGCGCAGCGCGACCTGCCGC
>JACDHQ010000174.1 GCA_013820975.1 Gemmatimonadaceae bacterium | reverse complement strand
GCACCGCCCTGGCCGCCCTGGCCACCCTGGCCGCCCTGGCCACCTTGGCTGCCACGGCCGCCGCGATCACCACGATCGCGCCCGCCCTGCTCACGCTCGGTGCCACGCTCAGAGCTGTACGTCGTGCTCTCGCCCTCTTCGGCATCCTGGCGGAGGGCCGGCGCGGCGAGCCGCGCCTCGGCGATCGTGTCGGCGAGCGACTTCGCAATCAGCTCGACCGAGCGGATCGCGTCGTCGTTGCCCGCGATCGGCACCGTGATGACGTCGGGGTCGGCGTTCGTGTCCACGATCGCGACGATCGGGATGCCAAGCTTGTTCGCCTCGTTGACCGCGATCCGCTCCTTCTTGGAGTCGACGACGATGAGCAGGCCGGGGACGCGCGTCATGCTGCCGATGCCGCTGAAGTACTTCATCAGCTTCTCGCGCTCGCGCGAGAGCATCAGCTGCTCCTTCTTGGTGTAGTTCTCGAACTCGCCACCCTCGACGCCGCCGGCCAGCTCCTTCAGGCGGCGCAGCTGCTTCTTGACCGTCGCGAAGTTGGTGAGCAGGCCGCCGAGCCACCGCTCGGTGATGTACATCGCCCCCGAACGCTCCGCCTGCTCGCGCACGAGACCGGCGAGCTGCTGCTTCGTACAGACGAACAGCACGTTCTCGCCGCGCATCACGACCTCGCGCACCAGCTTCTGCGCGAGCTCGATCTGCCGGAGCGTCTTGTGGAGGTCGATGATGTGGATCCCGTTGCGCTCCGCGAAGATGAAGCGGCGCATCTTGGGATTCCAGCGGCGGGTCTGGTGCCCGAAGTGCACACCCGCGGCGAGCAGCTGCTCGAGGGACGGCGTGGAGCCGCCCGTGGTGGTCATCGTGTCTTCAGCCATGAAACGCGTTCCCCTGAGGTTTTGATCGTCCGCCGTCTGTCGTCACCTGGTGCCGACCGGGCGAATGCCCGGCACCCGGCACAGATTCGGACGGCGTGAGAGATGTGTGGTGCAATCGGTCGGGAGTCGGGAGTCGGGAGCAGCAGTTGGTTGGTCCCAACTCCCGTCCCCCGTTCCCCGACCGCAGGAACTACCGCTTGCTGAACTGGAACTTCTTGCGGGCCTTCGGCTGACCCGGCTTCTTGCGCTCGACCGCCCGGGCATCGCGCGTCAGGAGGCCGAGCTCGCGCAGCTTGCCGCGGTGGCCTTCATCCATCTTCACGAGGGCACGGGCGACGGCGAGGCGGAGCGCACCGGCCTGGCCGGTCATGCCACCACCTTCAACGTTCGCCTTGATGTCGAAGCGGCCGAGCATGTCGGTCGCCGTGAACGGCTGCTGGATCGCGGTGACGAGGGACGGACGCGGGAAGTAGTCACCGAGCGTGCGCCCGTTGACGTCCCACTTGCCCGACCCCGGCTTCACGTACACGCGGCAGGTCGCTTCCTTGCGGCGCCCGATGGCGTTGATGGTCTCGGCCATTACCTGGTCTCCGACTTCTGGAAGGTCAGCGGCTGGGGCTTCTGGGCGACGTGCGGGTGGTCGGACCCGGCGTAGACCTTGAGCTTCCCGCGGATGGAATTGCGGGCGAGGCCATTCTTCGGCAGCATGCCGTAGATGGCCCGCTCGATGACGCGCGCCGGGTGCTTCGCGATCATCGTCGCGAACGGGGTATGGCTCTCGTGGCCCATGTAGCCCGTGTGCTTGAAGTAGGTCTTCTGGGTCGCCTTGTTGCCCGTGACCTTCACCTTGGAGGCGTTGATCACGATCACGTGATCGCCGGTGTCCATGTGCGGGGTGAAGATGGGCTTGTGCTTGCCGCGGAGGATGCGTGCAACCTCGGTGGCGAGGCGGCCGAGGACCATGTCCTCGGCATCGACGACGAACCACTGGGGCTCGATGTCGCCCGGCTTGGCCGAGTAGGTGGGAGCGCCGTGCTGAGTCATTCCTGGACAGACTGAAGATGCCCGGCGGGGGTTCCCGCGCCTCACCGGTGCGTCACGCAACCCGGGTCTCGGCACGCCTCGGTGGAGCTGAAGCGTTTTTCGGACAGACCCTCAACGTAGAGGGCTGGGCGATGAGGGTCAAGCTGCGGTCGGGGGTAGGGGGTAGGGGGTCTGGAGCACCGCACCCCGCACCCCGGATCCCGGATCCCGGATCCCGCATCCCGCATCCCTCATCCCTCATCCCTCATCCCGATTCATATTTCCCCAATGTCCCCTCCAGCCCGCCGGATCCTGCTGGTCGATGCCGACGCGTTCTTCGTCTCGGTGGCCAAGCTCGTGGACCCGGACGGGGCCGGCAGGGCTCCCCTGCTCATCGTCGGGGGATCCGCCGAGCGGCGCGGGGTGGTGACTTCGGCATCCTACGAGACACGGGCCTACGGGGTCCGCTCCGGCATGCCGATGGCCCGCGCCCTCCGGCTCTGCCCGCAGGCCACGGTCGTCGGGGTGCCGCGCGGCGCGTGTGGCGCGAAGAGCCGCGAGATCATGGAAGTGCTCCGCACCTTTTCGCCGACCATCGCGGCAGCCTCGATCGACGAGTGGTACGTGGACCTCGGCGGCACCGAAGCACTCTACGCCGGGGAGTCGCTCCAGCAGACGGCGCATCGCATCCGTGCATCAGTCCATGAGGCGACGCGCCTCAGCGTCAGCATCGGCGGTGGCACGTCGCGCCTCGTCGCCAAGCTCGCCGCCGAGCGCGCGAAGCCGAAGGCCGGCGCCAATGGGGTGCATATCGTCCCCCCGGGCGAGGAGCTGGCATTCATGCGGACACTTGTGCTGGCGGACATCCCCGGGGTCGGTCCGAAGTCCGCCGAGCGCCTCGCGACGATGGGGCTGCGAACCGTGGACGATGCACTCGGCTGGAGCCAGCAGGCGCTGTCCGGCGCGCTCGGCGAGCGCGAAGGGTCCTGGCTTCATGAGCGGGTGCGCGGCATCGACCGGGGCGATGTCGTGGAGCGCACACAGGCCCGCAGCATCAGCCGCGACGAGACGTTCTCACGTGACATCGCGGACGACGGCGCCCTGCAGCAGGAGTTGATGGCGCTGGCGTATCGCGCAGCCGCGGACCTTCGAGGCGACGGCCTGCGCGCGCGAACCGTGACGGTGCGGATCCGGGACGGCGACTTCACCAACCGCTCGGCCTCACGGACGCTCCCGGCGGCGATCGAGTCGGACCGCGCCGTGTACGACATCGCCGGCGAACTGCTGGCCAAGCTCCGCCACGCCCGCCGTGTGCCCGCGCGCCTGCTGAGCGTCGCACTCACAGGACTTTCCGAGGCGGCGTCGCCGCAGCTCGGGCTGTTCGGGGAGATCGCGGGCGATCCGGAGTCGCCGCGTGACCGCGCCGTCTCGCGCGCCGTCGATGCGGTCCGCGCGAAGTTCGGGGGCGGCGCGATCTCCCCCGGGAAGACGCGCGACTAGCGCGGCACGGGGTCCGCGACGAAGGCCAGCCACCGGCCGTCGGGGCTCACGGCAAGCCGGGTGACACCAGTGAGCGCGGGACCGAGCTCACCTACCCGCTCCCATCCATCGTTCACTCGGCAATCCTGGCTCCACCGGTACAACGTGTTTCCGGCGGCCGCCAGGAGTTCGCCCGCTGGCGTGTACACGAAGTAATCCTGGCCCGGTAGCGCGCGGGCAAGCCGCCGCTCCACCATCGTGTTGCCGGGGAGCAGCCGGATCTCCTCGATGTAAACCGTGTCGCCCGCCTGGCGGGCGTACGTCACTCCCCGCGCACCGGGAACGGGCTGCAGGCCGCGGCCGATTCCGCGTGCGAAGACCGCCGCATCACCATGGCGGGTGTGCGCAATCTGCAGCGTTGCGGGTGTGCCGAGCACGAACATCGCGAGCGTTGAGTCGTCGATCCAGGTGTGGTAGCCAACCGGCTTCACACGATCCACCAGCAGCGTCGGTCCTGCGCCGCCTCCGAGCGGGAACCGCCACAACCGCTGCGTGGAGTCCGCCTCGACGCGCACCACGGAAAAGCTTGCGCCGTCCGCGAGCGGAGTCGCGGAGTACTCGCTCTCGGGCGTCATGGTCACCTGCGACACGGCCCGCGTTCGCAGGTCGTATCGATAGATGTCGGCTTGTGCGTCGTCGCGAATGGACGTGAAGAGGATGCCGCTGTTGTCGCGCAGGAACGCCGGCTGGTTGTCGTAGCCGGGCCGGTTCGTGACGTTGACCGCGGCCCCGACCCGCAGCACGCCCTGCTCGATGCGCAGCGGTGCGAGGAACACGTCGGTGCCCGGCGCCTGCGCCGCGGCGGCGTCGGCGATCATGCACATCGCGAGGAGGGCGCTGGCCCGCCAGGTCATTGACCGCATGCGCTCACTCCAGTTCGATGAGGACACTTCCCTTCTCCACTGCAGCCCCGGGCTCGCAGGCGACACGCTTCACGACCCCCGCTGCCGGGGCCCGCAGCTCGTTCTCCATCTTCATCGCTTCCATGACGACGAGCCCCTGACCGGCCTGGACCTCGTCGCCTTGCTGCACATTCACGCGCACGATCAACCCCGGCATCGGTGCGACCAGCGGCGCGGGCCCGGCGAGGCCGGCGGTGGCGCCGCTGAGGGCGCGAATGGCGTGCGTCCGTTCGTCGAGCGCCTCGACGTCGAAGCGATGCCCCTCGAGCCAGAACGTGTAGCGTCCCTTCCCCTCCCCACGGCGGACGACCACGCGGTGCATCTCGTCGCCGAGGGTCACGACGCGGACGGGCGTGCGTTCGATCTCCGCCACCCGGGTATCGAACGAGAGGCCGGCAGTGCGCGCAGCGACGCCATCGAGCGTCACCTCGTGCTCCTCGCCGTTCACCGTGACGATGTACTTCACGCGCCCTCCAGGACGAGCTCGCACACAGTCTCGACGTGGGCGGTCTGCGGGAACATGTCGAACCCCTCCAGCGATGCGATGCGATATTGCGGCAGCCGGGCGATGTCCCGCGCCAGGGTGGCCGGGTTGCAGCTCGTGTAGATGATCGCACGCGGCGGGGCCGCCCTGAGCGCGACGGTCACTGCCGTTTGCACCCCGGCTCGGGGGGGGTTCAACAGCACGACGTCGGCCGGGAGGGCGCGGGCCAGCACGTCCTCGACGCGCCCCACGAGGGATTGCGACGCTGCTGTGAATGAAGCCCGCGTGACAGCAGCCGCCTCCCGGTCGAACTCGATCGCCGTGACGCGAATGCCGCTCGCGGCGAGCGGAATCGCCGTCGCGCCGGAGCCGGCGTAGGCATCGACCACATGCCGCGGACGGTGGGCGTGCGCTCGCTCGAGCACGTGGGCGTGCAGCGCGTCCGCCACCGCCGCGTTGACCTGGACGAACGACGCCCCGGCGGCGACATCCGAGCGCTCGTGCACGAGCCGTCGCCGCTGATGTTCGGGCTGCCACCAGACTCCTGCGAGCGACGGGGTCGCCGCCGCGAAGCGGTCCAGTGCGGGCCACTCGCGGGCACCTTCGAGGGTGAAGGTCGCGGACGTGTCGCCGACCAGCCGCACCGCGCCCCGCAGCCGCGCGGCGGGGGGCAGGTGTTCCGACGCCAGCATGACCTCCCGCCACACCGCGACCACGCGCTCGTCGGTGATCGGACAGTCGGTGAGCACAA
>JACDHQ010000003.1:16590-18585 GCA_013820975.1 Gemmatimonadaceae bacterium | reverse complement strand
GTGTGGGGCCACCCTCGTATTCTACGCGCCGCGGGCTGCTTGCGCTGGGGGGGGGGAGTTGGGGGGCCATGTATTGCGGACAGATTGTGTGCGCCACGAGCCGACGTTCCTGGTGGAGTCGCGCCCTGCCGGGGGGACGCGGATCCGGACGCGGCCAACGGCCGCGACCTGACGCGGATTGGGCGGATCTCCACGGATCGCCTCCGCGTGCCGCTCGATCTGGGGGCATGCGCCATGGCCGAGAGGGCGGCCACCTACTACTACAGCCTCTTTTTGCGCCGGGAGGAAATAAACGCGAACGGCGAGGTCACGGCTGCGAGTATCGAACGCCGAGCCGTGTCTTCCACCTGAGGTTCGCCGAGTCGGGCGCCGCCACCGCGCCGCGGAGAGCAGAACGAATACGTGAGCCTCCGACCTGTGTTCCTCTCTCAGGTTGCGATCGCAACCGGGCGAGTGGTATCCTCCCCCGATGGCTCGTTGCGGCAGCCATCCATCCAGGACACGACTCCGCCGGATGCTCCGAGCGACGAGTTACAGAGCGGTGAGCACCCGAGGTCCATCCGCGGTAATGGCCACCGTATGCTCGAAGTGCGCCGATCGCTTCCCATCGATCGTGACGATCGTCCACTTGTCCGCGAGCGTCCGTGTCCCCGCCTCCCCCGCGTTGACCATCGGCTCGATCGCCAGCGTCAGCCCAGGCACCAGCTTCATCCCGCGCTTCGGCTTGCCGTAATTGGGCACCTGCGGATCCTCGTGCAGTGAATTGCCGACGCCGTGTCCCACGAGGTCGCGCACCACGCTGAACCCCGCCGCCTCCACCACCCGCTGCACGGCCGCCCCGATGTCGCCAATGTGATTGCCGGGCGTCGCCGCGGCGATCGCCGCGTCGAGCGACGCCTTTGTCACCTCGAGCAGCCGCGCCGTCTCGGGGCTGATCTCCCCGACCGCCAGCGTCACCGCCGCATCCGTATACATGCCGTCGAGCTGCACGCCGAAGTCGAGCGACACGGTGTCCCCCTCGTGCAGCACGCGCTCGCGCGACGGGATGCCGTGCACGATCTCCTCGTTCACCGACGTGCACACGGAGCCCGGGAAGCCGTACAGCCCCTTGAACGCCGCCCGCGCCCCCGGACGGCTGCGGATGAAGTCCTCGGCAAGCTTGTCGATGTCCCAGGTGGTCATGCCCGGCTTGAGCTCGCGGGCCATCACGGCATGCGTCTCCGCGAGGATGCGGCCCCCGGCGGCCATCACCTCGATCTCCCGTGCCGACTTGAGCTGGATCACCGAGCGCTCAACCCTCGAGCGCGATGCGGGCGCGCTGCGTCACCGCATCCACGTCGCCGACGGCGTCGACCATCGCGATCCGGGTTCCCTTTGAGCGGTACCAGTCGAGTACCGGCGCGGTCTGCGCCTCGTAGACTGCCAGGCGGTTGCGGATGGCGTCCGGCTCGTCGTCCTTCCGGCGCACGAGCGTCCCGTCACACCCTGGCGCCGTGCATGGCGCACCCGGCTCGCCGCCGCTGTGCGGATGCTGGCACTTGCCGCACACCATCCGGCCACTCAGCCGCTCCACGATCTCGTCGTTGTCGATGTCGAAGCACAGCACCGCGTCCACGCGCCGCCCGAGCTCGCGCATCAGCCGGTCGAGTCCCTCCGCCTGCGGCACGGTCCGCACCACGCCGTCGAGGATGACGCCGGTCCGGTACGCCGGCTGCGCGAGCGTCTCCTTCATGATGCCGAGGATGACGCTGTCCGGGACGAGGTCGCCGCGCTCCATCGCCGCCTTGGCCTCGAGCCCCAGCGGCGTCCCCTCACGCACCGCGGCCCGCAGCACGTCGCCCGTCGCCAGCGTCGGGACGGCAAGCTGCTCGGCCAGCAGCGGCGCCTGCGTCCCCTTTCCCGCCCCTGGCTTTCCGAATAGCACGATGTTCATGAACGGCAGTGATGATGGTGAGAACCGCAAACGCAATGTCGGCCGCTGGGACAGTACCCAGC
>JACDHQ010000003.1:0-16580 GCA_013820975.1 Gemmatimonadaceae bacterium | reverse complement strand
CCCAGCGGCCGACGTATGGCAAGCCCGGCGCCGCTGTCGCTCCCTAGAACCCGCCGCCCACCGTGGGCTGGCGGCCGCGGAACTTCAGGCGGCCCTTCTTCATGAAGCCGTCGTACTTGCGAAGCAGCAGGTGCTGCTGCAACTGCGCCAGGGTGTCGAGCGCCACGCCCACCACGATCAGCAGCGACGTGCCGCCGAACCGGAACGGCACATTCACCGCGCCCATCAGCCAGATCGGGAAGAGCGCGATCGCCGTCAGGAAGATCGCCCCAGGCAGGGTGATGCGCGACACGACGTGATCGATGTACTCCGCCGTCTTTGCCCCGGGCTTCACGCCAGGGATGAAGCCGCCCTGCTTCTTCAGGTTCTCCGCCAGGTCCATCGGGTTGAAGATGATGGACGTGTAGAAGTAGGTGAAGAACATGATGAGCACCGCCGAGAGGATGTAATAGAGTATCGTCCCCTCGTTGAAGTTCTCCGCGAACATCTGCGCGCGCGCCCCGCCCCAGAACTGCGCGATGGCGGCCGGCACCACGATCACCGACTGCGCGAAGATGATCGGCATCACGCCCGATGCGTTGAGCCGCAGCGGGATGAAGCTCCGCTGCCCCTCGCGCTGCCGGCCCCGCGCCATCGTTCGCTGCGGGATCTGGATCAGCACCCGCCGCTGCGCCATCGTCACGTAGACGATCGCGACCACCACCGCGACCAGCATCGCCACCAGCACGAGCAGCGAGAACGGCCCGATCACGTCGGTGCTCAGGAAGCGGAAGGTCTGCCCGATGCTCGGCCAGATCCCCTGCACGATCGAGAAGAAGATCAGCAGCGAGGCGCCGTTGCCGAGCCCGCGCTCCGTGATCTGCTCGCCGAGCCACATCACGTACATCGCGCCCGTCGTGAGGAAGAACGCCATCTGCAGCCGGAACGCGAGCCCCGGATCGGCCACGGAGCCCTGCAGCTGCTCCGTGAACATCGCGAACCCGTACGCCTGCACCGCCGCCAGCACCAGCGTGCCGTAGCGGGTGTACTGCGTCACCTTCTTCCGGCCTTCCTCATCCTTGTTCATCTTGTCCAGCGTCGGCACCACCGCCGCCGCGATCTGCATGAAGATCGAGGAGGAGATGTACGGCATGATCCCGAGCGCGAAGACCGTCGCACGCGAGAGCTGCCCGCCGGTGAAGAGGTCGTACAGGCCCAGCAGGCCCGCACCCCCGTCGCCGGTGTTGGCAAAGAAATTCTGGAGGGCGATGACGTCCACCCCCGGGGCCGTGATGTGCGCGCCGATCCGGTAGATCAGCAGGCACAGGAGCGTGAAGAGGATCTTGTCCTTCAGCTCCGGCGTCCGGAAGATGTTCGAGACCGCCGCGGCCGCGTTAGGCTGCGCCATGGATGGTCCGTTACTCCTCGACGCGGCCCCCGGCCGCCTCGATCTTCTCGCGCGCCCCGGCGCTGACCTTGATGCCGCGCACGGTGACCGCCTGCGAGATCGCGCCGTTGGCCAGCAGCTTCACCGGCCCCTTGCGCGCATGGATGAGCCCCGCCTCCGCCAGCGTCTCCGGCGTCACTTCCCCCTCGATCCCCGCCAGCTTGTCGAGGCGGACGATCTGGGCCTCCTCGCGGAAGGGGTTGGTGAAGCCACGCTTGGGGATGCGGCGCGTGATCGGCATCTGGCCGCCTTCGAAGCCCGGCTTGCCGCCGCCAGGACCCGAGTGACCCGCCCGCGCCTTGCTGCCCTTGTGCCCCTTGCCGGACGTCTTGCCCGTGCCCGAGCCGGGCCCACGCCCGAGGCGCTTGCGGTCCCGGTGCGAGCCCGGCGCCGGCGCCAGGTTGTGCAGCCCGATCTTCTCCTCAGTCGCCATGCTCTCAACCCTCCACGGGGGTCACCTGCACGAGGTGACGCACCTGCTTCAACTGTCCGCGGAGCGACGGCGAATCCGGCTGGATCACCTCGTCCTGATGGTGCCGGAGGCCGAGCGCCTCCAGCGTCCGCCGCATCCGCCAGGTCTGGCCGATGCCGCTCTTCACCTGCTTGATCCGCAGCTTGCCCTTCGTCATCGGCAGCTGCTTCGGCGTCGTGGCCGGTCCCTTCGAGGGATGCCACACGAATGTGCGCGGCATTTATGCGCGCTCCTTCACGCGGGCCCGCGAGCGATACTGGATCGCCGACGGCTCCACCCCACGCTCGCGCGCAATCTGCTCGTGCGTCACGAGCTGCTGCAGGCCGTTCATCGCGGCCCGCACCATGTTGTGCGGGTTCGTCGAGCCGACGCTCTTCGTCAGGATGTCCGTGATGCCAGCGCACTCGAGGAGTGCGCGCACCGCGCCGCCCGCAATCGCGCCGGTACCCGGCGTCGCCGGCTTCATGATGAGCTTCCCGGCACCGTGGTGGCCATACACCTCGTGCGGGATCGTCGCGCCCGTCATCGGGATCTGCACCATCGCACGGCGTGCGGCATCGACGGCCTTGCGGACCGCTTCCGACACCTCGTTCGCCTTGCCGGTCGCATAGCCGACCTTCCCCTGCCCGTCGCCCACCGCCACGAGGGCGTTGAACGAGAAGCGGCGGCCGCCCTTCACGACCTTCGCCACGCGGTTGATCGCGATCACGTTCTCGAGCAGCTCGCTGCCATCGCGATCCTGCCCGCCACCGGGGCCGCCGGGACCACGGCCACGACGGTCGCCATCACGGCCACCCTCGCGCCCGCCCGGTCCGCCCGGGCCACGCCCGCGGCCACCAGGACCACCAGGACCACCAGGACCACCGGGACCGCCAGGGCCGCCAGGACCGCGGCCCCGTCCACCCGGGCCGCCAGGGCCGCCAGGACCACGGCCGCGACCACCGCCGCCACCGCCACCACCCGGGCGACGCGGAGCGCCGCCTCCAGTACCACCAGTCTGATTCTCAGCCATTTAGAACTCCAACCCGCCTTCGCGGGCTCCATCGGCCACCGCCTTCACGCGGCCATGGTATCGGTAGCCTGCACGGTCGAACACGACCGCCGTGATTCCCTGCTCCTTCGCCCGCGCCGCGATCGCCTTGCCCACCTCGGCCGCGCGCTCGGTCTTCGTCCCTTCGGCCTTCTGGCTCGACACCGTCATCAGGGTCTTCCCCGCGACGTCGTCCACCAGCTGGGCATAGATGTGCTTGTCCGACCGGAAGATCACGAGGCGCGGACGCGCAGGCGTCCCCTCGACCTTCTTCCGGACGCGGAGGTGGCGGCGATACCGCATCTCCTCGCGCGTCTTCGGTGTGCGCATGATCGGCATTACTTCCCTCCTGCCTTGCCGGCCTTGCCGGCCTTGCGGCGGATCTGCTCGCCCTGGTAACGAACGCCCTTGCCCTTGTACGGCTCGGGCGGACGATAGCTGCGGATCTCCGCCGCCACCTGCCCCACGAGCTCCTTGCTTGCCCCTTCCACCACCAGCACCGTCGGCTGCGCGGCCGTGAGCTTGATGCCCGGCGGCGCCTTGTACTCGATCACGTGCGACAGCCCCAGCGTCAGCTTCATGCCGTACGACTGCGGCTCCGCCTTGTAGCCGACGCCCTGGATCTCGAGCGTCTTCTTGAAGCCGGTCGTCACCCCTTCGACCATGTTGGCGATCAGGGTCCGCGTCAGCCCGTGCAGCGCCTTGTGCCGGTCCTCGTCCGAAGGGCGGGTGACGAGGATCTCGCCCCCTTCCTGCTTGACGATGATGTCGGCCGGCAGCGTGCGCTCGAGCTCTCCCTTCGGGCCCTTCACCTTCAGGCTGTTCGTGCTTGCGTCAAGCGTGATCGTGACGCCACTCGGCACCGGGATCGGCGCCTTTCCGATACGTGACATGTCGGCGGCTCCTTACCAGACGAGGGCGACGAGCTCGCCCCCGGTGCGGGCCTGGCGCGCCTCACGGTCCGACATCAGGCCGCGGGACGTGCTGAGGATGGCGACCCCGAGGCCGTTGCGGACCCGCGGGATCTCCTGGACACCGACGTACTTCCGTAGCCCCGGCGTCGAAACGCGCTTGAGCTCGCGGATCACCGACTGGCCCTGTGCCGCGTAGCGCAGGCGCACGCGCAGCAGCGGCCGGCCATCCTCGCCGTCCACCTGCGAATAGTCCTGAATGAAGTGGTTGTCCTTCAGGATGCGGGCGATCTCGCTCTTCATCTTCGAGGCCGGCATGTCCACGCGGCGATGCTTCGATCCGCAGGCATTGCGGATCCGCGTCAACATGTCGGCGATCGGATCGGTCATGCTCATCTGATCTGATCCTTGTGGCCCCGCCGTATCCCGTGGGGACGCGCGGAGCGTGAAAGTGTGTCCTGCAACATGCGAGATGCGAGATGCGAGCGACGGCGAGTGCGGTTGCTCGCATCTCGCATCTCGTATCCGGTCCTACCAGCTCGCCTTTCTGACTCCCGGGATCAACCCCTGGAGTGACATCTGGCGGAAGCAGATGCGGCACAGCCCGAAGCGGCGCAGGAAGGCGCGCGAGCGCCCGCAGCGGTTGCAACGGTTGTGCGCGCGCACCGGGAACTTCGGCTTCCGCTTGCTCTTCTCGATCATCGCCTTCCGGGCCATCTGAACTCTCTCTCTAAAACAGTGGTTGTCGAGACCGTCGGGGGTCGGGGATCGGGGGTCGGGAGCCGGGAGCCGGGCTCCCAGGGCGCGACTCCCGACTCCCTACGCGGCCCGCCCGCCCTTCTTGTCGTCGCTGCGGAACGGCATCCCGAGCTCCTTGAGGAGCGCGTATGCCAGGTCATCCCGCCCCGCCGTCGTCACGAACGTCACGTCCATGCCGTGGATCTGGTCGATCTCGTCGTAGCTGATCTCCGGGAAGATCATCTGCTCCTTCACACCCAGCGAGTAGTTCCCGCGCCCGTCGAACGACCGCGTGCCGAGCCCGCGGAAGTCGCGCACCCGCGGCAGCGTGACCGTGATGAAGCGGTCCAGGAACTCCCACATCCGGGCGCCGCGCAGCGTCACCGAGGCGCCGATCTCCTGGCCCTCGCGGAGCCCGAAGTTCGCGATCGACTTCTTCGCCTTGCGCTTCACCGGCGCCTGCCCGGTGATGATCGCGAGCTCCTCGACGACGGAGTCGAGGATCTTCGGCTGCTTCACCGCCTCGCCCACGCCCACGTTGAGCACGATCTTCTGGACCGTCGGCACCTGGTGCGGGTTGGTGAAGCCGAACTGCTCCGACAGCTTGGCCCGCACGGTGTCCTGGTAGAAGGCCTTGAGGCGCGGCGGCGGGACCGGCAGGCCGGCGCCGGCGTGCGGCCCCCGCGTGCGCTTCTCCTTCGCCCGTCCGGCGGCCGCGGCACTCTTCGACGGCTTCTTGTCGCCGCCCTTGCCGCCTGCTCCGCCCTTTGCCCCACCCTTCACGGCGCCGGCCTTGCCGCCGGCCTTGCCGCCGCCCTTGCCACCCTTCGCTGCGCCTGCGGCGCCCTTCTTGTCCTTCGATGCCATGATTTAGTCTCGCTCGGCCTCAGCGTGGGTAGGGAATGGCATCCCCACTCTTCACGCTGATGCGCTCTCTGGTGCGGCTCCGCTTCGTCCCGACCGTCGCCGCCTTGTCCTCGTCGAACCGCGCCCGCACGCGCGTCGGCGCGCCGGACTTCGGGTCGATCAGCATCACGTTCGACGCATGGAACGGCGCCGGCATCTCGATGATGCCCGACTGCTCCTCCGCCGATCGCGCCCGCCGGTGCTTCTTCACGATGTTGATCCCTTCCACCTTGATCCGCCCCGTCTTGGGAAAGACCGCGATGACCTTCCCTTCCTTCCCCTTGTCGTCGCCGCGCACCACCCGCACCGTGTCACCCTTGGTGACATGGATCGGCTGGCGCACCGCATTCACCTGGTGCCGCTTGCGGTTGACCGCCGTCGGGCGGTCGGCCTTGCGATGGGTATTGACGCGCATTTCAGAGTACCTCGGGCGCGAGCGACACGATCTTCATGTACTTCTTCTCGCGCAGCTCCCGCGCAACGGGCCCGAAGATACGGGTCGCCCGCGGCTCGCCATTGTCGTTGATGATGACGACGGCGTTCTCGTCGAAGCGGATGTAGCTCCCATCCTTCCGCCGCGTCTCCTTCACCGTCCGGACGACGACCGCCTTCGCGACCTCCGCCTTCTTGACCGTCCCGTTCGGGAGGGCATCCTTCACCGCAACCACGACGATATCGCCCAGGCGGGCATACCGGCGGCGCGTCCCGCCCAGGACGCGGATCACCAGGGCGCGCTTCGCGCCCGAGTTGTCCGCGACCTTGACCATCGACTCCTGCTGGATCATGGCGGGCCTCCCTTAGCGCGCGCGCTCAACGATCTCGACGACCCGCCACCGCTTGTCCTTTGACAACGGGCGCGTCTCGACGATGCGCACGCGGTCCCCGGCCTTGGCCGAGTTCTCCTCGTCGTGCGCTTTGAAGTTCTTCGTATGCGTGACCATCTTGCCGTACAACGGATGCGGCACGCGGCGCTCGACCGCGACCACTACCGTCTTCTGCATCTTGTCGCTGACGACCAGCCCGATCCGCGACTTGCGCGCATTGCGCTCCTCGGCGGTCTCGCTGGCACCAGTCGCGGGCGTCGCGCCCGGCTTCGTAATCTCGGCCATAAACTCCTCTGGGGCGCGGCGTTAGCGGGCGTCCGCCGAGGCCGTGGCCTCGAGCGTCCGCTGCCGCAGGATGGTCTTCAACCGCGCGATGTCCTTGCGAATCGACCGCAGGCGCAGCGGGTCATCGAGCGGCTCGGTCGCGGCCCGGAAGCGGAGCCGAAAGCGCTCCTCCTCCAGCTCTGCGATCCGCGACCGGATGTCCGCGTCCGTCAGGTCCCGAATTTCGTCACTCTGCAGCGGCATCCGCGTGCGCCTCCTCGCGTACCACGAACTTCGTCTTGATCGGCATCTTGGCGGCCGCCAGGGCCATCGCCTTCTGGGCGATCTCCGGGCTCACGCCTTCCAGTTCGAACATCACACGGCCCGGCTTCACCACGGCCACCCACATCTCCGGCGACCCCTTCCCCTTCCCCATCCGCGTCTCGGCCGGCTTCTTCGTGATCGGCTTGTCCGGGAAGATCCGAATCCACACCTTGCCGCCACGCTTGATGTGGCGCGTCAGCGCCACACGCGCCGCCTCGATCTGCCGGCTCGTCACCCACCCCGGCTCCTGCGCCTGCAGGCCGTACGTGCCGAACGACACCTCGGCGCCACGACGGGCCAGGCCCGTCATGCGCCCCTTGAACATCTTGCGGAACTTGACCCGCTTCGGACTCAGCATCGCGCGTCCTCCTTTACTGTGCCGACGAGTACGTGGAACCGCGGCGGTCCTCGACCTTCTCGCCCTTGAAGATCCAGACCTTCACGCCGATGGTGCCGAACGTGGTCTTGGCCGTCGAGGTCGCGTAGTCGATGTCGGCGCGGATCGTGTGAAGGGGCACACGGCCCTCGTGATACCCTTCCGTCCGCGCGATCTCCGCGCCGCCCAACCGCCCGCCGCACTTGATCTTGATGCCCTGCGCGCCCATCCGCATCGTCGACTGCACCGCCCGCTTCATCGCGCGGCGAAACGAGATGCGCTGCGCCAGCTGGCTCGCGATGTTGTCCGCCACCAGCTGCGCCGACAGTTCCGGGCGCTTGATCTCCTCGACGTTGATGCCGACTTCCTTGCCCGTGAGCTTCGAGAGCTCGTCGCGCAGCTTGTCGACCTCGGCGCCCTTCTTCCCGATCACCACACCGGGACGACCCGTGTGCAGCGTCACCACCACCTTGCCCGGCTTGCGCTCGATCACGATGTCCGCGATCGCCGCATGCCCGAGCCGCGCCCGCAGGTACTTCCGGAGCAGCTCGTCCTCCTGCAGCAGCATCGGCAGCTCACGCCCGGCGTAGTACTTCGACCGCCAGTCGGTGGATATCCCGAGGCGGAAGCCGATCGGATGCGTCTTCTGTCCCATTTAGCTCTCGCCTCGCTCGGCCACCACGATTTCCACGTGGCTCGTCCGCTTCTGAATCGGGGTCGCGCGGCCCATCGCCGCCGGCATGAAGCGCTTCAGCTTCGGCCCCTCGTTGATCACCGCATGCTTCACGTACAGCGCATCGACGTCCACCGAGACGCTCGTCTCGCGCGCCTGGTACTCGGCATTCGCGACCGCCGACCGCAGCACCTTCGCGATCTGCTTCGCCGCATGCTTCTTCGAGAACTGCAGGTACGCCAGCGCCTCGTTCACGTCCTTGCCGCGGATCTCGTCGATGACGAGCCGCATCTTGAATGGCGACTGCCGCGTGGTCCGCTGCGTCGCCTTGTACTCGGCGCCCGCGGCCCCACCCTTTGCCCGCCCGGTCTGCGTGGCCATGGCTTACTTGCCTCCCTTCGACGGGGCCTTCTTGTCGGATGGCCGGTTGCCCGAGTGGCCACGGAACAGCCGCGTCGGCGAGAACTCGCCAAGCTTGTGCCCCACCATGTTCTCGGTGACGTACACCGGGATGAACTTGTTCCCGTTGTGCACGGCGAACGTGTGCCCCACGAACTCCGGCAGCACCGTGCTCGACCGCGACCACGTCTTGATCACCCGCTTTTCACTCCGGGCATTCATCGCGTCGACCTTCTTGGTCAGGCTCGGATGAATGTACGGACCCTTCTTTACGCTGCGTCCCATTGGTGTCTCTCGTAAAGTCGACTATCAGCTGCAATGCTGATAGCTGTTAGCTGAATCGCTTGGTAGCTGATAGCTGTTAGCTGATAGCTGATAGCCGCTGTTACTGCGTTGCCTTGCCGCGCTTGCGACCACGCACGATCAGGCGCTGCGACGACTTCTTCTTGTCGCGGGTCTTCACGCCCTCCTTCTTGCCCCACGGGCTCACCACGTTCCGGCCGCCGCGCGTGCGGCCACCGTGCGGGTGGTCCACCGGGTTCATCACCTCGCCGCGGACCTTCGGGCGACGCCCCTTCCAGCGCGTCTTCCCCGCCTTGCCCCACGACTCGAGCTCGTGCTCCTCGTTCCCCACGATCCCGATCGTCGCCAGGCACTTCACGTGGATCATCCGCATCTCGGTCGACGGCATCCGCAGGGTCACGTACTCCCCCTCCTTTGCCACCACCTGGGCGCTCATCCCCGCCGAGCGGCACATCTGCCCGCCCTTGCCGATCTTGAGCTCGATGTTGTGCACCGCCGTGCCGAGCGGGACCTCGCCCAGCGGCAGCGCATTGCCCAGCCGCACGTCCGCGCCGGCCCCGGCATGCACCGTGTCGCCGACCTTCAGGCCACGCGGGTGCAGGATGTAGCGCTTCTCGTTGTCCGGGTACTCGACCAGCGCGATTCGCGCCGAGCGGTTCGGGTCGTACTCGATCTCGCGCACCACCGCCGGCGCATCGTGCCGGTTGCGCTTGAAGTCGATGATCCGGTACTTCCGCTTCGCACCACCACCACGGCGGCGCATCGAGATGTGGCCATGGTTGTCGCGCCCGCCCGACTTCTTGATCGGTACGGTCAGCGACTTCTCCGGCGTCGTCCGCGTGATCTCGGCAAAATCCGAGACCGAGCGGAACCGCGTCGCGGCCGACACAGGCTTGAACTGACGAATCGGCATGCGCGTTAGCCCTCGAAGATCGGGATCGTGTCGCCCTCACCGAGCGTCACGATCGCCTTTTTCCAGTGATTCTTGCGGCCGATCGACTGACCGACGCGCTTGTCCTTGCCGCGCTGGTTCGCCGTCCACACGCCGGTGACGGTGACGCCGAACAGCTGCTCGATCGCCGCGCGGATCTGCGGCTTCGTCGCATCGGGATGCACCTCGAAGGTGTACTCCCCGCGGTCCTGAAACGCCGTCGAGCTCTTCTCGGTGATGAGCGGACGGACGATCGTGCGATGAATGGTCGGCATCGCCTAGTTCCCCTTCTTCTTCGAAGACGTCTTCGCCGCCGACTTGCGCGCCGGCGACTTCTTTGCCGTGGACTTCTTCGCGGTCGACTTCGTCGCGGCGGACTTGGCCGACTTGGCCGTCGCCCGCTTGGCCGTCGACTTCTTCGCGCCCGACTTCTTTGCCGCCGACTTCTTCGCGGACTTCTTCGCGGACTTCTTCGCCGCCGACTTGGTCGCCGCCTCCTTTGCCACGGCCTTGGTGGTCGCCGGCTTCTTCGCCGCCGTCTCCGCCTTCGGCTTCGCCGCGCGCTTGGCAGGGGCCGGGGCTGCCGGCTTCCTTGCCGGCACCGCCGGCTGGGTCTCCGCCACCGGCTCGAGCGCCTGCCCGATCGCCGAGGCCTCGATGAGCACCGCGTCCGACCACAGCACATGGTAGGTCGACGCGTCCACGAACGGCATCACGTGCACCGCCGGCAGGTTCCGCGCGCTGAGGAACGTGCCCTGCTGCGCGCCGTCGGTCAGGACCAGCACCTTCTTTCCCGCCAGCCCGAGGCGCTCGACCAGCGCGGCCATGCGGCGCGTCTGCGGCGTCTCCCAGGCGAACCGGTCGATGACGAACACCGACTCCTCACGGGCGCGCGCGTTCAGCGCGCTCTTCCGCGCGAGCTGCCGGACCTGCTTCGGCACCTCTTCCTTGTAATTGCGCTCGTTCGACGGGCCGAAGACCACGCCGCCGCCCACCCAGTTCGGCGCGCGGATCGAGCCCTGCCGCGCGCGGCCGGTGCCCTTCTGCTTCCACGGCTTCTGGTTGCCGCCCGTCACGTACGAGCGCGTCTTGGTGTGCGCGTTCGCCTGGCGCTGGTTGGCGAGGAACGCCTTCACCGCCTGGTGCATCACCGGCACGTTCACGGTGCCGTCGAACGTCTCGGCGGGCAGCGTGACGCGCTCGCGCGTCGTGCCGCCGGCCGTGTACGCCGCCACCTGGAATGTCGTCTGCTCAGCCATCGCTTACCCCTGCTTCCGCACGAGAACGATCCCGTTGGTGGGGCCGGCGACCGACCCGCGCACGTAGATCAGATTGCGCTCGGCATCCACGCGCTCGACCCGGAGGCCGATCTGCGTGTGACGCGCGGCGCCATAATGTCCAGGCATCTTCTTGCCCTTGATGACGCGCGACGGGTCCGTGCCCGGTCCGATCGAGCCCGGACGGCGGTGCTTCGTGTTGCCGTGCGTGTTCGGTCCGCCGCCGATGCCGTAGCGCTTCACGACGCCCTGGAACCCGCGGCCCTTTGACGTGCCCGTCACCTTCACCATCTCGCCCTCGGCGAACACGTCCACGCCGATCTTGTCCCCCACGGCGTACGACGGGATTTCCACCTTGGCATTGCCCTTCTCATCGAGCCGCACGCTCCGAATGACCTTCGGCGGGGCCTCGAGCCCGGCCGCCTTCGCATGCCCAACGGCAGCCTTCGTCGCGCGGCGTCCGCGCGGCGTCCGCTCACCCTTGGCGCTCTCGCGCCGCACCCGCTGCGCGCCGCTCCCAAGCTGCACGGCCGCATAGCCTGCCGCGTCCTTGCTCGTCACCTGCAGCACCGTGTTCGGCTCTGCCTCGATGACGGTGCATGGGATCTGCTGCCCCTGCTCGTTGAAGATCTGCGTCATCCCGATCTTCTTGCCGATCAACCCAATCATGAAATCACTCTCCGCAAAGTCACTGCGAACATTGTGTGCGCAGTTGGACCATGGCCCCGGTTGCTGTCGCAGCTGATAGCCGATAGCCGATAGCCGATAGCTGATCGACCAACCCGGACCTGCTGTGATGCTTGTTACTCGACCTTGATCTCGACGTCGACGCCGGCCGGAAGGTCCAGCTTCGTCAGCGCGTCCACCGTCTGCGACTTCGAGTCGAGGATGTCGATCAGCCGCTTGTGCGTCTTCAGCTCGAACTGCTCGCGCGACTTCTTGTCCACGTGCGGCGAACGGAGGACCGTCCAGCGCTCGGTCTTCGTCGGGAGCGGAATCGGCCCGGAGACCTGCGCGCCCGTCTTTTCCGCCGTGCGCACGATGTCCCCCGCGGCCTGGTCGATCACCGCGTGGTCGAACGCCTTGAGACGGATGCGAATTCTGCCTGCCATGATATGCCTTATTCCTTGTGAGCTATCAGCTATCCGCTATCCGCTATCCGCTTGTTCGGACTCGTTGTTCATCAGACAAAACCGTTTCCGGTTTAGCTGATAGCCGATAGCGGATAGCTGATAGCTTCGAGCCGTTAGGCGAGAATCTTCGTCACGACGCCCGCGCCGACCGTGCGGCCACCCTCGCGGATCGCGAAGCGGACCTGCTCTTCCATCGCGATCGGGATGATCAGCTCGATCACCATCGTGATGTTGTCGCCCGGCATCACCATCTCGGTGCCTTCCGGCAGCTCGATCGTGCCCGTCACGTCGGTCGTACGGAAGTAGAACTGCGGGCGGTAGCCCTTGAAGAACGGCGTGTGGCGGCCGCCCTCTTCCTTCGTGAGCACGTACACCTCGGCCTCGGCCCTGGTGTGCGGCTTGATGCTGCCCGGCTTCGCCAACACCATCCCGCGCTCGATCTCTTCCTTCTGGATGCCGCGGAGCAGGAGGCCGACGTTGTCGCCCGCCTGGCCCTGGTCGAGCAGCTTCCGGAACATCTCGACGCCGGTGACGATCGTCTTCTTGTCGGAGTTGAACCCGATGACCGCGACTTCCTCACCCACCTTGATGATGCCGCGCTCGATACGCCCCGTCGCCACCGTGCCGCGGCCCGTGATCGAGAACACGTCCTCGACCGGCAGCAGGAACGGCTTGTCGGTCTCGCGGACCGGCTCCGGGATGAACGTGTCGAGGGCGTTGTACAGCTCGTCCATCGCGTCGAGCCACTGCTTCTCGCCAGCGATCGCGCCTGTCGCCGAGCCGCGGATCACCGGGCACTCGTCACCCGGGTAGTTGTACTTCGAGAGCAGCTCACGCACCTCGAGCTCGACGAGGTCGAGGAGCTCCGGGTCGTCCACGAGGTCGCACTTGTTCAGGAACACCACGACGTTCGGCACGTTCACCTGGCGGGCGAGCAGGATGTGCTCGCGCGTCTGCGGCATCGGGCCATCGACCGCGCTCACGACCAGGATCGCGCCGTCCATCTGCGCGGCACCCGTGATCATGTTCTTCACGTAGTCGGCGTGCCCGGGGCAGTCGACGTGCGCGTAGTGCCGGTTGATGGTCTCATACTCGACGTGCGAGGTCGCGATCGTCAGGATCTTCGTGGGGTCACGACGACCCTGCGACTCCGACGCCTTCGCCACTTCGTCGTATGCGATGTACTTGGTGCCGAAGCCCCTGTCGGCCGACACCTTCGTGAGCGCCGCCGTCGTCGTCGTCTTGCCGTGGTCGACGTGACCGATGGTGCCGACGTTCACGTGCGGCTTGTTCCGCTCGAACTTTGCCTTCGCCATTTAACTGTCCCGGGGTAGAATGTTCACTTGCATACTGCACTCGTTACTCAGCGATCAGCTATCGGCTATCAGCTATCAGCGTGTTCGGACTTGTTGTTCATCAGATAAACCGCTTCCGGTTCAGCTGATCGCCGATAGCTGATCGCCGATAGCTGCAGCTTACGATTTCACCTTTGCTACGATCTCCTCCGCCTTCGACTTCGGCACCTCATCATAGTGCGCGAATTCCATCGAGTACACGGCACGCCCCTGGGTCATCGACCGCAGCTTCGTGCTGTACCCGAACATCTCCGCCAGCGGCACGGTGGCGCTGATCACCTGCGCCTCGCCACGCTGCGTCATGCCGCCGATCTTGCCGCGACGCGACGACAGGTCGCCGAGCACGTCGCCCATGAAGGCTTCGGGGGTCGAGACTTCCACGTTCATGAGCGGCTCGAGCAGCACCGGCTGGGCGCGCTTCGCCGCTTCCTTGAACGCCATCGATCCCGCGATCTTGAATGCCATTTCGCTCGAGTCCACGTCGTGGTACGAGCCGTACACCAGCTGCACCTTGATGTCGACCATCGGATACCCGGCCAGGACGCCGGTCTCCATGGCTTCCTTGATGCCCTGCTCCGCCGGGCCAATGAACTCCCGCGGAATCGTGCCGCCCACGATCTTGTCCTCGAACACGAACCCCTGCCCGACTTCGGCCGGCTGCATGTTGATGACGACGTGGCCGTACTGCCCCTTGCCGCCCGACTGCCGGATGAACTTGCCCTCGACCTTCTCGACGAGCTTGCGCACCGTCTCGCGGTAGGCCACCTGCGGCCGGCCGACGTTGGCGTCGACCTTGAACTCGCGCCCCATGCGGTCCACGAGGATCTCGAGGTGCAGCTCGCCCATCCCGGCGATGATCGTCTGCGACGTTTCCGCATCGGTGTGCACGCGGAAGGTCGGATCCTCTTCGGCCAGCTTCTGCAGCGCGATCGCGAGCTTGTCCTGGTCGGCCTTCGTCTTCGGCTCGATCGCCACCTCGATGACCGGATTCGGGAACTTCATCGCCTCGAGGATGATCGGCTTCGAATCGTCGCAGAGCGTGTCGCCCGTGCGCGTCTCCTTCAGGCCGATCGCGGCGGCGATGTCGCCAGCGCGCACTTCCTCGATCTCCTCACGCTTGTTGGCGTGCATCTGGAGCAGCCGCCCCACCCGCTCGCGCTTGTCCTTCGTCGAGTTGTACACGTACGAGCCCGAGTTGAGCACGCCCGAGTACACGCGGAAGAAGGTCAGCTTCCCGACGAACGGGTCGGTCGCGATCTTGAACGCCAGCGCCGCAAAGGGCGCCGCATCGTTCACCTCGCGGCTCTCCTTCGTTTCGTCGTGATGCGGCAGGTGCCCCTCGATCGCCGGCACCTCGATCGGCGACGGCAGGTAGTCGATGACCGCGTCCAGCAGCGCCTGCACGCCCTTGTTCTTGAAGGAGGCGCCGCACAGCACCGGCACGAACTCCATCGCCACCGTCGCCGCACGGATCGCCCGGCGGATCTCCGCGATCGACAGCTCCTCGCCGTCGAGATACTTCTGCATCAGCTCCTCGTCGTGCTCCACCGCCGCCTCGACGGCCTCGTGACGCGCCGCCTCGACGGCCGCCTTCATGTCCTCGGGCACGTCCACGACCGCGAACGTCTTGCCCATCGTCGAATCATCGAAGATGTACTGCTTGCGCTCGATGACGTCGATGTGGCCAGTGAAGAGCTCACCCGAACCGACCGGCAGCTGCAGCGCGAACGCGCGCTTGCTCAGGCGGTCCTTGATCATGGCGAGGCAACGCTCGAAGTTGGCGCCCACCCGGTCCATCTTGTTCGCGAAGATCATCCGCGGCACGCGATACCGGTCGGCCTGGCGCCACACGGTCTCGGTCTGCGGCTCCACGCCGGCCACCGAGTCCAGCAGCGCCACCGCGCCGTCGAGCACGCGCAGCGACCGCTCCACCTCGACCGTGAAGTCCACGTGCCCGGGCGTATCGATGATGTTGATGTGAATCTCAGGCCCGTCGCCAGCCTCGGTGCTCTGGCCGTGCCGCTTCCAGAAGCACGTCGTCGCGGCCGACGTGATCGTGATGCCGCGCTCCTGCTCCTGCTCCATCCAGTCCATCGTCGCCGCGCCGTCGTGCACCTCGCCAATCTTGTGCGACTTGCCGGTGTAATAGAGGATACGCTCGGTCGTCGTCGTCTTCCCGGCATCGATGTGCGCCATGATGCCGATGTTCCGGTAATGCTCGAGCGGCGTAATGCGTGGCATTCAGTCTTCCGTCGTAGTGAGTGCAGAGCCGCCAGCGGGGCCGGCTCGGTCGTTCCAGCAAAAACGCGGGTGGACCGGGCGCTCCGTGAGGAGCCGGTATCCATCCGCCATCGCTCGGGTGTGCTCGCCGTTGCAGCGTGAGCAGGGACCCTGGGCGCGGCGAGCGCCAGCGTGTATCGCTCGCCGTCTAGTTGTCCTGCGTCTCCTTTCGGGAAGCGGCCGGGCTTTCACCCTCCCGCCGGAAACGCCCCGCTTGCACCGGTGCGCCTCCCCCGCATCATTCGGCCGGCTTGCCATGCCAAGGCATGACGTCCAGCGTCGCGGACCCATAAGTGTCGGCTCGCAGTGCGCCGACTCGCTCGCCGTCCTGCCGCGAGCGCCACATGTCTCAGGTAGGGCCTGAAACCCGTAGCCCCTTAATGTACCAAGACCTACGCGAGTGTCAACCGGCGCTGAGCGGCGCTCGCCGACAGCTCGCCGACCGCTCGCCGGCAGCTCGCTGATGCGGCGCCGGGCCGCTGCCGCTCCCTCGCCTGATGGGGCGGCTCAGCGCTGCGCGCGAGCCTGTTGAGGGCCCGACACCACAGCGCGCCGCCGCCTGCGCGCCCCAACAGCCGAGGCGCCACTCCCCGGCGCCCAGTTGGCCCCCGGATTGCGCTGCAAGATCCCAGAATACGTTCGGCCTACCTCTCCTCGGAGTTCCAATGCATCGCCCCGCCGCCGCACTGCTCGCGCTCGCTCTCCTGTCCGCCTGCTCATCGCTTCCCTTCGGCGGCAAGTCCAACGACGAACGCAAGGCGGGCTGTGATCGCATCGCGGCCCAGGCCATCCAGTCCTCGTCCGCAGAAGAAGCCAAGAACCTCGCCGCCCAGGCGTCGGAGTGCTACGCCGCGCTGCAGGCGCGGTAAAGCCGGCGGCGCTCGCCGGCAGCTCGCCGGCAGCTCGCCGGCAGCTCGCTGATGCGGCGCCGAGCCGCGTTCGCGGCATCGGCTGAAGC
>JACDHQ010000173.1 GCA_013820975.1 Gemmatimonadaceae bacterium | reverse complement strand
GCTACACGGTGCATGTCGTCGAAACCGGCGACCGGATCGAGCGGCTCGGTGACCAGCCCTTCTCGACGGCCAGCCTCATCAAGGTGCCCATCCTCGTCGGGCTGTTCGAGCGGGTGGAGAAGGGAGAGTTGTCGTTGGACGACCGCGTGCGCGTCCTCAGGGCCGACAAGGTCCCAGGCGCCGGGATCCTGCAGGCGCTCCACGACGGGCTCGAGGTCACGCTCCGCGACCTGGCCACGCTGATGATCACGATCAGCGACAACACGGCGACGAACCTCGTGCTCGACAAGGTCCCGATGCGCATGGTCTGGGACAAGATGGAGGCGCTTGGCTTGCCGCGGACGAAGGTGCATTCCAAGAGCTTTCAGCGATTCACGAGCGTCGCCATGGACAGCTCGGTGAAGTACGGCCTCGGCGTCACGACGCCGAACGAGATGGCGCGGCTCTACACGGTGATGGCCGAGGGGCGCGCCGTCAGCGTGCCGGCCGATTCGGCGATGCTCGCGATCATGCGCGGGACGCAGGACGACGTGCTGCTGCAGCGGCTCACGGGGGGCGTCCGGGCCGCGCACAAGACCGGCGCGACCGACTCGGTCCGGACCGAGTGCGCGCTTTTCTACCTGCAGCAGCGGGTCGTGGCGTGCGTACTGACGGCGGAGAACGCCGACACCCGGTGGATCACCGACAGCGAGCCGCAGCTGCTGATGGCGGCGATGGGGAAGCGTGTCGTGGACGCGTTCCGGTAGTGGCACCGGAACGCGATCCGGCGTCAGCGAGCGGTCGAGCGGAACCAGAAGAAGATGGCGCCGCAGCCCGCCTTCGCGTGGGTCGGCAGCGATGACATGCTCCGATAGACTTCGATCGCCTCGATGTCGCTCAGCCGCATGTCGTTGATGCCGACGAGCGAGTTCGACGTCAGCACGCCATCGAAGTAGATCAGCGGTGAGGGGCAGGACGACATCGTCACCGACTGTGACCATCCCGATGTGCGCACGCGCATGCCGGGCACGGTCCGGAGGAGGTCGTAGATATCGCGCGCACCGGCGTGCTCGAGCTGGTCGCGGTCGAAGAACGTGCCGCCTCCCTTCTCGCGACGAAAGTAGAAGTCGTCGAACTTCGTGGTGTACGCGAGCCGCTCCGGCTTGAAGGCGACGTCGCTCACGCGGACGACCTCGAGCAGCTGTGCCTGCCGCTCCAGCTCGAGCCCCATCTGCACGATCTCTCCACCGGTGACGCTCAGGTCGAACACGCGCGGCTCGAATCCGAGCCGCTTCGCGCTGACGATGTAGAGGTCGGGCGACAGGTCGCGCAGGATGAAGAAGCCGTCGTCGTTGGTGACGGTGCTCCGGCGCGTGCCGACGAGGTCGATGTGGACGCCCATGATGGGGCGGCCCGTCGTGTCGATCGCGCGTCCGTAGATGACGGCGCGGTTCTTTGCCGGCGCCTGGATGACGATGCGCTCGGCCACCTGCTGCTCCTGGGCGTGCGCGATTGGGGCGGCGAACGTGTAGGCGGACACGAGCGCGGCTGCCGCGAAGATGATGCGAGACATGGTCATCGTACTGGGCATGAGGGGACCCTCCTGGGCACAACCTCGGAAACCTACCGACTCCCGTCAACGGTCACTTCGACTCCTCCCGATACCCCGGCATGGGGTATGCCTTCCTGAGACCCGGGCTCACCAGAGAGGATCCCCCTGTGACTTCCGGACGACTTTTCGCTTCCCTCGCGCTCGTCGCGCTCGCACCTGGCGCGGCGGCGGCGCAGTTCACGACCTTCGTGGCGCCACCGCCCCGGGTCGACACCGTCATCGTCGCCGACGCGCGGCTGACGCCGGCCCCGACCGCCGATTCGCTGGCCCGGGCGAACATCAACAACATGAAGGCGTGGGTAGACTCGGCCGCTGGCAACGCGGTTGACCTCCGTGCCGAGGTCGCCACGGCCGCGCCGCTGCCGCAGCCGGGCTACTTCGCCGACGGCTCCCCGGCCCCGAATACCGCGACGCCGCTCCCGCTCATCGTGCTGTTGGGTGCGAGCGCGATCGGCGCGGGGACGGTGCTTCTGCGCCGCAGGTGATGGAGTCGTCTCGCCGCAGGAGCCCCTGGGCCCGGCGCACCGGGGGCGCGCTGGTGGCGACGGGGCTGCTGCTGGTCACCTTCGCGGGCACGCGCTACGTCGAAGGCGCCGTGCGGGCTGAGGCGGTGCGCGAGCAGTGGGAAGCGGCGCAGGTGCGTGCTGCGGTCGAGGCCACGCGGAACGGGGTATTCACCAGCGTTGCCGCGGGCGGCTTCACGCCGGGCTCGCCGCTGGCGAGGCTGCGGATCCCGTCGATCGGGCTCGATGAGATCGTCGTCGCGGGGGTGGGAGACGTGGAGCTCAATGTCGGGCCGGGTCACCTGCCCGGGAGTGCGCTCCCCGGGCAACCGGGCAACTCAGTTATCTCAGGCCATCGCGACCGTCACTTCCTCCGGCTGGGGGGATTGGCCCTGGGGGATACCGTCGTCACCGAGATGGGGCCGCGCCGGACGCAATGGATCGTGGTGTCCCGGCGGGTACTCGGCGCAGGCGAGCCGGCGCTTTTTGCCACCGTGGACGCCACCCTGACGCTCACCACCTGCTGGCCGATCCGCTTCTTCGGGCCGGCTCCCGACCGGCTGGTGGTCACCGCAAAGCCGCTGGAGCCGCCGGCCGCCGGCGTTCAGGGCTGAACTCCCCGGCCCTTGGTCGCCGCATCCCCGCGGCGGCGCCCGGGACCCGTTAATTTTCAGGGCGTGAACTCATCGCTCCGCGTCCTCCCCTCGGTCGCTGCGGCGCTGGCCGCCGGCCAGCCTGTGGTGGCGCTCGAGAGCTCGGTCCTCGCCCAAGGGCTTCCGATTCCGGCGAACCGGCAGGCGGCGGACTTGATGACGGGCGCAGTCGAGGCGGCTGGCGCAACCGCGGCGGTTACGGCGGTCGTGGCGGGAGTTCCTACCGCAGGGCTTACAGATGATGAGATGGTGCGCTTTTTACGGCGCGAAGGTGTCGCGAAAGTGTCCGCTCGCGATCTCGCGCCAGCCATCGCTCGGGGAGGGGACGGCGCCACGACGGTCGCGGCCACCCTCCAGATCGCCCGCCTGGCCGGCATCGACGTCTTCGCCACTGGAGGGATCGGTGGCGTCCATCGCAATGCGAGCCTCGATCGCCCGTCGGCGGTAGACGAGAGCGCGGATCTCGCCGAGCTGGCGCGCACCCCGATGGTCGTCGTGTGCGCAGGCGCCAAGTCGATCCTCGACCTCCCGGCCACGTGGGAGCGCCTGGAGACGCTCGGCATCACCGTCGTCGGGTACCGAACGGGCGAGTTGCCGGGATTCTTCGCGGCGGAGACCGGAATCCGGCTCGCCAACCGGGCGGAAACGGCGACGGAGATCGCGGAGATCTTCAGGGCTGAACGCTCGCTCGAGCGTCCGGGCGCCCTGCTCGTCGTGCAGGCACCGCCGGTGGAGCATCGCCTCCCAGGAAGCGTCGTCGAGGCCGCCGTCGATTGCGCACTCCGCGCGGCTGCGGCCGAGGGTGTCCGCGGCGCGGCGGTGACGCCGTATCTCCTCGCGGCCGTCGAGCGCGAGACGGCGGGCCGGTCACTCCAGGCAAACCTCGCCCTCCTCGAGTCGAACGCGCGGCTTGCCGGCGAGATCGCGCAGGCGCTCGCTGGCATTGAACTATCCCGGTGTGAAGTGGTATATAGGCAGCAGTTCTCACGTGAGCAGGAGGCCTCAGGATAAATGCCCACCCCGTTCCTGAGTTCGGAAGAGTACGACGAGCGCGCCCATGCGCTCTACAACGAAGGCCGGTACGACGAGGCGCTCGGCACGTTGCGCGAGGGCCTCACCTTGTATCCCAACGCCGTGGAACTCCACGTCGGGGTGGGGTACGCGCGCCTCGCCCGTGAGGAGTTCGCGTGGGCACGCCGCAGCTTCGAGGAGGCGCTCGTCCTCGAGCCCGAGCATGAGGACGGCCTGGCCGGCCTCGGCGAGACACTGCTCAAGTTCGGACAGATCGAGGCGGGGCTGCGCTGCTTCCAGCGCACCCTGGAGCTCGGCTACACCGACGACACCGACCTGATGCTGCAGATCGGCCGCACGCTCTTCCGCGAGGGATCGTTGCGCGAGGACCGGACGCTGTTCGCCGAGTCGCAGACGTTCTTCGAGGTCGCGTCGGACCAGAACCCGGAGTCGGCGGAGGCGGTGGCGTGCGCGGGGTACTCGCTGCACCGGCTCGGCGACGACGACGGCTCGATCCGCAAGCTCCGCAAGGCGCTGCAGCTCGACAAGGAGCACGCGGAAGCGCGCATCTATCTCGCGAACATGCTGTACGACCGTAGCGAGTACGAGGCGGCGCTCTATCACTTCGAGCGGACGACGCCCGAGGACCATTGGGACGAGCTCGGGATCTGGCGGCTGATCGAGCTCAAGCGGTCGCTGCACAAGCTCGACGAGAACGATCCCGACCTGAAGCCGTGGGACGACCGGCTGACGGAGCTATCGGCGTCGCTTGACGAGGTGGACGAGTTGCTCATGGAGCTCGATCCGTCGCGCGAGAGCGCGCGGGACGAGCACGCTCGCGGGCAGCTCGAGCTGTTCGGCACCCTGCTGTCGGAGGTGCTGGAGCAGAAGGCCGACGAGCTGGATCCGGCGAGCTTCGAGGCGGCCGTGCTGGAGGCCGCGGACGCGACGCTGGCGGCCCACCGTGTGCATACACGCGACGGCCGGACATACGACGGCACGTGGCACGACATCGTGCGTGGGCTGCGCGATGCCGACCACGCGTTCCGGGGACGTTCGGTCGAGGATTACATGCATCGCACGGCCACGCGCTGCCACTCCGAGACCGGCGTCCGCGTGCCAAGCCATGATCCGGAGAGCTTCCTCCGGGGGATCGCCACCGCGGGGCTTCTGCGAATCGAACGATGACTGCACCACACCATCGCGGTGCCCTCGAGGCGCTGCACGCCGCCCGCCCTTCGATTGCACGCCTCGGCGCATCGCAGGGAGCGGAAGACACGGCGGCCGACCTGATCGAGGGGTGGAGCGCCGTGGAAACGGCGCTTCGCTCGCTTGTGGGGGGATCTGCGCATACCGGGCAGGCGCTCATCCGCGAACTGCGCTCCCGCCAGCTGCTCACCTTCGACCAGGGCAATGCACTCGCCGAGTTCCACTCGGCGAGTGAGCGTGCGCGGACGGTGAACTACGCGCCGACCGGTGGCGACATCAACGCCGCCCGCGAGGCGTTCCTGAAGCTCGAAACCGGACTGATGACGGCGGTGTCCGGAGACGCGGCGCCGGCGGGTGCGCCGGCAGCATACGGCAGCGCCGCGCAGGCTGGCCGTGCGCAGAGCGGCGCCGGTGCGGCCAGCATGCGCACTGCGGACGCGCCGCTGGTCACCTCGGGCGTCACCACCGATGCGGCAAGCGTGGTCGCGCCCCCGCCGGCATCGCGGCAGTGGGTGCGCGGGCTGCTGGTGGCGATCGCGCTCGCCATGCTGCTCGGTATCGGATGGTGGGCGTGGATGCGGTATGGTGGCGGGTCGGAGCTGGACCAGGCGGTCGCGCTGTACAGCCGCGGGCAGCGCCAGGAAGCGG
>JACDHQ010000172.1 GCA_013820975.1 Gemmatimonadaceae bacterium | reverse complement strand
GTGCCGGCGGGGATGTGCGGCCCCATCAGCACCCTCGGGCGCCGGCGCTCCCGAGAGGGCCTCGGCCTCACCAACCGCTCGGATACGGCGGTTGTGTGCCATGAGTACCTGTACCGCCTGCTCCCTGGACTCACCGGATAGCCATTCGGCCTCTCCGGTGACTTGCACTGAGGCCCAGCCATCGTCGTCCCCCGTCTCGACGACGGAGATACAGATGCGGCCGTTCCTGTCGAGCACGGCAGTCTTGCGGCCTTCGGCCAGGCCCAGGTAGAGGGTGTCGCCGTCGAAGCCGTAGAAGAGGGGTACCGCGTACGGTGCTTCGCCGTCGACCATGCTCATGGTGCAGAGGCGATGGCGCGCCAGCAGCGCGCGGCAGGCGTCGTCGTCGAGCGACTCGATCGCCTCAAACGCGGGTGAGCGGGGAGGCGTGTGCGTCATGGAGCGGTCATGGAGCGCCTGCGCAGAGAGGCGTGAAACGAAGTTGCCCCGCGACCCGGGCGGGTGCAGGGCAACGAAATATTCAGTGGGCCTGGGAGGAGTTGAACCTCCGACCTCACGCTTATCAGGCGTGCGCTCTAACCACCTGAGCTACAGGCCCGGATTGGAGCCGGACAGACCGGGAAACCTAGCGGGCCCCAAATGGCAAGTCAACGCGGCGATCCGTTCAAAGCGTGCTCCCACTTGGCCTTAGCTACTACGGCCGCCGATGTCTCGCCCAGCAGCATGTCCTGCACGCCCGGCCCTTCGGCACTGCGCTGCACATACGAACCGTCATGGTGCAGCTCCCATCCCCTCGCATCGTCCACGTAGGCATACAGCAGGCGGTCGAGCCGCGCCTGTGCTGCCTCCGACGTGACCGGTGCCAGCACCTCGACGCGGCGCCGGATGTTGCGCGGGCGCAGGTCGGCCGAGCCGATGAAGTACAGCGGGGCACCGCCATTGCCGAAGTAGTAGACGCGGGAGTGCTCCAGGAAGCGGCCGGTGTTGGACACGACCCGAATGCGATTCAGCGAGCCTTCCGGCGCAGGACGAAGCGTGCAGATGCCGCGGACGACCAGGTCGATCCGCACGCCATCCGCCGCGGCCCGCTCGAGCGCAGCGATGAGCTCACCGTCCGAGAGCCCGTTCACCTTGATACGGATCGCTGCCGGCCGGCCGGCCCGTGCATGCGCGGCTTCGCGGTCGATGAGCTCGATGAGCCCCGCGAGCATCCCGGCGGGCGCGATCAGGCACCGGCGATCACGTCGCTCGAGTGGGTCGCTCGATCCGGTGAGGCTGTTGAAGAGGTCACCGATGTCCGCGACGATCTCGGCATCGGAGGTGAACAGGCTGAGGTCCGTGTAGGCGAGCCCGGTGCGCGCGTTGTAATTGCCGGTGCCGACGTGGACGTAGCTCCGGAGCCGGCTCCCCTCGCGGCGGACGACGAGGGCGGCCTTCGCGTGTGTCTTGAGTCCGACGAGCCCGTAGACGACGTGGACACCGGCCTTCTCGAGCGCGCGCACCCACTTGACGTTGCGTGCCTCGTCGAAGCGGGCGCGCAGCTCCACAAATGCATAGACCTGCTTGCCCTTCCGCGCGGCCGACCGCAGCGCATCGACGATCGGGGAGTCGTCCCCCACCCGATAGAGCGTCATCCTGATCGTCGTCACCGCGGGATCCGATGCCGCTTCGCGGATGAAGCGGACGACCGTGGCATCGAACGACTCGAAGGGGTGATGGACGAGAAGCTCGCCGGCGGCTATGGCATCGAACATCGTGGTGGCAGGGGGAACTGGCTCGACCGGATGCAGCGGTGGATATCGCAAGCCGGGGTCGGCGGGCAACCGGAGCCCACCGACAACCCGCAGGTCGAGCAGCCCGTCGATGGAATAGACGTCGTCCGCCGAGAGAGGCATTGCGTCGCCCGCTTCGCGACGCACCTGGGCGCGAACGAGCTCACGCAGCAGCTCGCCCATCGCCGCGTCGACCTCGACGCGAACGGGGATGTCCCCCGCCCGCAGGCGCGTCGCATCGTCCATCGCCTGCAGGAGGTCCGTGCCGTGCGCTTCATCCACGGCCAGGACGCTGGCGCGCGTCACGCGAAAGCAGTGCGCCTCCGCGATTCGGGCATCGGGATAGAGCCGGCCGAGGTTAGCGCGGATCACCTCCTCAAGCGGCACGACGTCGAACGAAGCGTCGTCCGAGGTGAGCGGAACGAGCCGCGGCAGGTCGTCCGGGATCTCGACCTCGGCAAAGTGGGAGCCGCCACCGTTCGATCCCTTGAGCATGACGGCCATCGACAGCGCCAGATGCGGCAGCCGCGGGAATGGGTGTCCGGGGCTCATCGTCATCGCCAGCGGCGTGAGGGCCGGATGAATCTCCTCGCGATAGAGCGTCGTGAGGTCGACGCGCTCGTGCTCCGACAGGTCATCCCACCTGCGCAGGCGTACACCCCAACGTGCGGCCGCCGCGAGGCAGGCGCGCGCCGCCGCACCGTGACGGGACTGGAGGCTCCGCACGGCGACAGCGACGGCGCGGAGCTGAACGCCGGGGTCACCCCACTCCCCAGTCGCCTCCTCCGCCATCTCCGGTGTCGCCACTTTCATCCCCGCGACTCGGACCATGAAGAACTCGTCCAGGTTCGCCGCGACGATCGCGATGAATCGCAGTCGCTCGGCCAGCGGCACGCGTGGATCCTCGGCCATCGCCAGCACGCGGGCCTGCGATGCGAGGAAGCTGATCTCGGGGTGCAGCATCGCCTGGTCCGGAACTGCGCCAGTGTCAGTACTCGGATCGTCGGCCGGGCCTGCGGGGATGTGCGGCAGCCACTTCACCAGGAGCTCGGCCCGCCGCACCGTTGCTTCGGCAGGCCGGAGACCCGCATCACCATCGAAGTATCCACGGATCAGGTCCCCGTCGTGACTTTCCGGCGGCGCGTGCAGGGTGACCTGCTGCAGGCACCGCACCATCTCACCACGACGAACCCGGACGACGTCGTAGTGCACACGCACTCGCGGCCTGCGCAGCCATCCGCCGCGGATCACGCGGCTGAGGCGCTCCACCTCCAGCTCCAGCCGCACCACGAGCCGCGACGGATCGACGATCGCACGGAGGCGGCGGGTGACGGAATTCGATTCGCCCACCGCCTGGAGGGCCTCATCGGACCGCGCCGCGGTCGTGAAGGACCTTGCCCCCCCGTCCAGGTCGTCGATCTCGAGCAAAATGCTCGTGCGTCCGGTGGTTGATATCCGCAGACGGCACGTCACGCCACGTGCCCGGAGCACGGCGTCCGGCGTATCGAGATAGAGGTCGCGGTGCAGCTCCCTCCCCGGCGGTTCGAGCGCGGCAACCGCCGGAATCGGCAACACCGCCAGCGCGCGAAGCTGGTCTGCCGTGGGCACGCCCCAGTAGCGCGGCCAAGCCCCCGGGGCGGAAGCGTCCGCCATCACTGGCTGGCTGCGCAACGATCGAGAATCTCGCGCCGCGCGGTCCGCGGGTCATCGAGGATCGCGTAGAACTCGTCGAAGTAGCGCAACGTCCGCCGGACGACGCCGGGATCCATCAGCCGCCCCACCTCGTCCGAGTACAGCGCGTAGATCGCCTCGCGGTTCGCCCGGAAGTGCTCGAACACTTCGGTGAACGTGGTATCGGCGCCACACGCGCCGCGGAAGAGGCGCTGCCGCACGGTGCGGATCGGCAGCTGCGGTGGCGGAAGGGCGTAGTGTGCATCGACGGCTCCGGAGTGATCGAAGTCGTACGCCACCGGATAGATGACGGCCCCGATGGCGAACAGCTCGACGTTGTGCAGCCCTGACGATGACCAGTCGGTGTTGCCGATCATGTACTGGAACACCCCCATCACCACGCGCGTGCGCTCATCGAGATCGTCCGACACCGAGCCCTTGATGTCGAGCTCTCGGCCGCCGAGGCGCCGCGCCAGCGCCTGCGGTTCCTCGAGCAGGAACGCATGGCGGGTCGTGCGGACCTTGCGGCTGCTGCTATCCACGTACGTCACGCGGAGGAGTCGCGCCTTGTGACTCACCGGCGTGAGGAGCGCGTAGATCCGATACAGCTGGAACTCCGACAGGACGTACTGCTCGGGACGGCGCGCATCCTGGCAGAACTGCACGAGCTTGGGCCGGTTCACGCCGGCCAGTGGCGTCGGCGCAACGACGGAACGCGCGAAGTCGAGCCGCAGGGGGGGCATCTCGCAATTCCGGCGGCGCCACAATCCGCGAGCACGAACGCGCGCCGGGAGAGTCACGGGTGCACCCGCGCTGTCGGTGAATCCGACGG
This sequence comes from Gemmatimonadaceae bacterium, assembly GCA_013820975.1. GTDB lineage: Bacteria > Gemmatimonadota > Gemmatimonadetes > Gemmatimonadales > Gemmatimonadaceae > JACDHQ01. The sequence goes on along the minus strand of JACDHQ010000172.1, from coordinate 1,347 downwards.
TAGCGGCTCGCCAGGGGGGATCATCCTGGCGGTCGCGGCGCAACGATGCAAAGTCGGCCGTCAGCGTGAGCGCCATCGGCGCACGCGCGTCATAGAACGCCGCAGGTGCAGTCGGAGATGGCGTGCCCTGTGCCCGGGCCGGCCTGGACGCCGGGCCAGCGAGCGCGGTGGCACCCACGAGGGCGAGCGCCCATGCAGCGCGGGGATTCATCAGCGCAACTCCGCTCCGCTCACCACGCCGTCGGCCAGGCCGCACAGTGCCGCGACAACCACATCGGGTGCCGATCCACGGCGGAGGGTGACGACGTACTCGAGGGTATCGGTCCCGTCCTGCTCGTGCACGGTGCTGCCGAAGCGCCAGCGCTTGACGTGCTCGTCGAGCACCGACTCCACCATCCGGCGCGCCTCGGCACCGCCGGCCGCCTGCACCCGGAGCAGCGCCTCGCGGCGTCCCTCGGCGTCGGGTGCCTCGGGGTTGTTGCGCCGCGCGCGACGCCACGCCCGATCCGCCACCGCCTCCAGCTGCTGCGACGACATGTCCTGAAAGACCTCGTCGTCCATTCGGGCAACGAAGGTGCCGGTGCGGCTCATCTCCTCCATGATGTGCTCCATCCGTCGCTCGGCAATCCGGCCCTCGAATGCCGGCGGGATTCGCCCGAAGTCAGTCTGCCAAAGGAGGAGCACGGTCGCATTGAAGAGGAGTGACACGACGACGGCGACGGGCAGGTCCACGGCGGCAGCGAGCCCGATGCCGGTGGCGAGGAAGACGTACACTGCATCCTTGCTGTCGTCCAGCGCAGTGCGGAACCGGACGGCGGCGACGATCGCCGCGAGGCCGAAGGCGAGTGGAAGGCTGTCCTTTACCAGCGCGACGACGCCCGCGACGACCATCGGGAGGATGACGAGGGTCTGCACCACGGACTGCTGGTAGCCGCGCTTTGCGCGGGTGGCCAGGTAGACCCAGGTGACGGGAAGCGCCAGCAGCACGGCACCGATCATCGCGACTGCGGCCTCGAGCACGGAGGATCCGGTGCGGGGGACGCCGCCAAGGTTCGCCGGGGGAAAGGTCGGCGTGACGAGCGTGCGACCGGGTGTCGGCATGATGCCGGGCGCCTGCCGATGGAGGACGTAGAGGGCGAGGATCAGCAGCGCGTAATACGCGGTGATCCGGATGATGATGTTGCCGCCGAGGCGTACGGCAGGTGGGTGTCCGTTGGCCGACACTGGGTCCGGGGAGGAGGGGGTCGCGCGGGGGAGAATATCCTTGCTCGGGGAGCGGTGCGCCAGAGTGGCGGTTTTTGGGGTGCTGGGCGAAGGGGTGCGGGGGGGGAATGCAGAAACGCCCCC
>JACDHQ010000171.1 GCA_013820975.1 Gemmatimonadaceae bacterium | reverse complement strand
GCCCAGTGCCAGCGATGTGGGAATGAGTTCAGGGAATGGACGCAACCCCAACGCGGCACCGACGAGCGATGCCACTGCTGGGCCGAAGAGGAGGACCCCCACGACAACGAAGAATGCCCCGATGAACGCGATGGGGCTGAGACCACTGCGACGGACCGGCTCGGCGGAATTCATCAGAAGGCCTCCTTCGAGGGCGTGCATTTCTGTGCACGCATCCAACTGGCCAACCGAAGCGCGGCCGCGCGCTCGGCGGGGTTTACCGCCCGGACGATATTCGTGAAGCCCGGGATGGTGCCCGGCGTCGCGTCCCTGGTCTCGATGGTGCGAACCCTTCCACCACCCGAGTCAGATTCGAAGACGACGACCATGTCCCGGATGATCCTGCGACCGAGCGTATCCGTCGCGATCAGCTCACCGAACAGGATTGCCTTGCCAAGCGAGTCGTACCCGGAGATGATCGTCCGCTCGCCGAATTCCTTCGCTCGTGAAATCGTCGCCGTTCGGGTTTCGTACGTTCGCCGACCGCTGTCGCTATCGGTGACCCCGGCTTCGCACGATACGTTCGCTGACCGCGGCACCGACAGCGGGGTGAGCGGATTCGTCGGCGTCTGGCCGCTGGCAACGCCCGCGTCGAACACCGACAGCAGCAGGATTATGGTTGCGACACGCGCGTGCAGGGAGGCACGGCCTGCTTCTCGAGATGAACACCGCAGCACGCGGACTCCTCCCTGGACGACGTGGACGTGAACTGATGGTGGTTACTGCGTGTAGACCTTGTACTCGCACTCCGTGTATGCGACCGCCTTCCACCCGCCTCCGTTGATCGACACGTAGACGGTCTTGTATGTGCACACGAGTGTCAGGCTGCCGAGCGCGCTGATTCCGCTGTAGTTCGCGCCGGGAGATACCCAGTGCGTGTTCCAGCATCCCTGGCTCTTGTAGAGCGTTGCGAGCACGTTCAGGCCGGTGCGCGACGTCATCATTTCGTACGAATAGACATCGAACGCGGCGACCTGTCGGCCAGCCGTTGGGAGGTGGGGAAAGTCGCCTCCAGCAGCAGCAGCGATTGCCATCTGGACGAGACCCTTGAGCGCGGCGGACCAAGAGTCCCGGGACGTATTCCAGTCCTTCGTCCCGTTGAAGACAGCAACCTCGATGTCGGTGCAGACGTCGAGGCCGAACGTCGACACAGGGCCGGACGATGGGTCACCCGAGTCGGCGGCCGGCCTGCCTCCCGTCCGGATTCGATACGCAGGGCGTCCGCCGGGACGCGGAGACCCCGGAGTGACGGTGTACGGTTCGAGCAGTGGTGGCATGTCACCTCCCTTGCGGGCAAGGCTGTCAGCCGCGGCTTTTCCCTCCTGCATCGCGAGGAAGGACGTCGCGAGACTCTGTGCCTGCAGCGGGGAAACAGCGACCACGTGACCGTCGCTCGTGGTCAGCCGCAACGAAAGCGTCGAGAGGGTGTACTTCACTCCGTCCTCGGCGGTCACCGAGATCGTGTCGATAGCCCCGGCGCCGGCGGCGGCGCTCTGACGAAGGACACCGGGGTGCCCGGGACCATCGGACGGCTGTGGGACAAGAGACTGGTCGGGACTGCAACCGGCAAGGGCGGCGGAACACGCCGCCATGATTGCGAACTTCGCCATGGAATGCATCGGCTTCTCCTGATTAGCGGGCGGTACTGCATTGAGATGAATGCCGCGCCTCGATGAGGGCCGTTGGTGTCCGAAACCCTGGCGTGTGGCTCTGTCTACGCCGGGATCTCCCGACGCGCCACGACGATAATGGGCAGCGTCAGCGTCACGTCAGCGGGCTGAAGGGGCTGAGCGCTCAGAGGCGGCCCACCGGACACCTGCAACCGTCCCGTGGCGGGGGGTAACAGGGTCCTGGGTCGAGTTGCTGTTTGCTCCCATCAGAGGCTGTTAGAAAGCAGGCTCGGCCATTCTGCCACTGCGCTTGACGGGGCTCCTATTACGGTAGAGTCCGCTTGGACTCCATTGGTGCCACCAGCGTGCATCCTGTGACGCCAGAGGGTCAGTACGACCCCTAAATCCCCTACTTTCAAAGAGTTACTCGTGCGCACCCTGGTGTGGCGAGCTCTGGAATCGTGAACTCTACCGAATCCAGAAATCAACCTTGGCTGAGGAGGGCATATGAGAAAGTTCAGCTTTCGACGCAAGCTCGAGTCGGCCGGTGTGATGGTCGTTGCCGTTGGTGCCGCAGGCATGATCGCGGCGAACGGCCCGCTGATGAAGGCCAACGAGGGCGCCCCGATGACGCGGATCCTCGCGGCCTCGGCCCTCGGCCGCGACACCGTGTCGTGGGACATCCCGAACCTTGACCACGCGATGGTCGACCAGTGGATCGCCCGTTTCACTGGCAACATGAAGCCGAGCCTGGCGACGTACATGGTACGGATGGACAAGTACAACGCGATGATCGAGGCGAAGGCCGAGGCGCGCGGGATGCCGAAGGACCTCGTGTACCTCGCCATGATCGAGTCGGGTGGCGTGGCGTCGGCGAAGTCGCCGGTGGGCGCGCGAGGGCTGTGGCAGTTCATGGCGCCGACCGCCCGGCAGTATGGTCTCTCGAGCAACGAGCGGCTCGACCCGGAGAAGTCGACCGATGCGGCGCTGGACTACCTCGCCGCGCTGCACACGCGCTTCGGGTCGTGGTACCTCGCGGCTGCAGCGTACAACGTGGGACAGGGCCGCGTGGCGAAGGAGATGAAGCTGGCGACGGGCAGCACGAAGGGAACTGATGCGGACTACTATCTCATCGCGTCGCGCCTGCCGCAGGAGACGCGGGACTACGTGCCGAAGATGATTGCGGCTGCCCGCATTGCGAAGGATCCGGCGAAGTACGGTTTCGAGCCGGTGCTGGCGTCGAAGTAAGGGAGCCCTGCCCCTGGTGCGGGGCGGAAGCATCGGTCAGCGTGTCGAAAAGCCGTCATCGGGGGTTAGCTCCCGGTGGCGGCTTCGGTTCGTTGCACCCGAAGCAGCGGCGCGTTCGCTGATATCGGAGCCCGCTTCACGGAAGGGACGATGAAGAGCGCCGCGTCGTTGTAGCGCGATCGCCTCTGAGTTGCGCGTCCGGCCCGGACGTCACGGTCAGCAGCCCGGCCGCGACGACCAGCCCTGCACCGACCAGCTGGGTCAACGTGGGTGCGCGGTCCATGACGATCGCCTCGAGCGCGTAGGTGAGGACGACTCCGATGTAGCTGACCGCGCCCAGACGCGCCGCCCGATCGAGCGAGTAGGCGCGGGTGAGGGCGATCTGGCTCAGCCCCCCGGCGAGCGCGGCGACGCCAAGCGCCCACCATCGGACGTGCACGAGGTCCACGGGGTTCGCCGCCACCCCGACCGTCCCTGCCGCGAGCTGCGACGAGAAGACGAATGCGGCGAAGCCGCCGGCGACAAGCGAGACGTGCAGGGCGACCGCCTCGCTGCTCTCGCCAGGGCCCACCTTGCGCAGGTAGACCATCGCCATCGCGTAGGACGCGGCACCGGCAAGCGCGATGAGCGCGACGTTGCCGGAGGTGCCGAACGACGGCCCGACGAGCGTCACGACACCGGCGAAGCCCAGCAGGATGCCGAGCATCACGCGACGCGTCACCGCCTCGCCGAGCAGTGGCCGCGAGAGGGCCGCGACGAACAGCGGTGCCGTGGCGGCGAGCGTCGTCGCATCACCGACCGAGATCCGGTGCGAGCCCAGCGCGTAGAAGACCCCGATCGACGATCCGGTGCCGAACAGCGCCCGCAGCCACGTCGCCCGCCGGTCACGGATGCGCAGCGAGCCGCGCGTGAGCTGGGCGACGCCGAAGACGATGGCGGCGCCGCCGAGGAAGCGTGTGGCGGCCAGGGCAGCCCACGGGAGCGCCAGTGCGTTGGCCCGCGTGGCGAGACGCATGATGGCGAAGAGGGTCTCGGCCACCACGATCCACAGGACGCCGGTCACCTGCCGCCCGTCGCGCCGGCGCTCAGAACGTCGCGGTCGCGCCCGCGAACACGCGCAGGCGGAAGTCGGCGCCCAGCGGATGATACCGCTCGACGTCATTGAGCAGGTTGCGCCCGATCACCTGCAGCCGCAGCCGCCGCGCGAACATCCACTTTTCCACGGAAAGATCGAGGCGCGTCACCGCGGGGACCCTGGCATCGTCGTCGGGAGTGCCTGCCGGCCAGCGGGTGGGGCTTGCGAGGTGGAGCGCCGGCCGAACGCGAATGTCGAACGCCGGCACGAGGGTGACGCTCGCGTCGAGCAGGTGCTGCGGAATCATCTCGCTGGCGTCACGAATTTCTGCGCTCCCGCGAACCGGCATCGTGAAGCGGTACGCAGCGCCACCGAGCAGCGCGCCCCCGAATGGCAGGTCCACCGCGGCACCGAGCTCCGCGTTCGTGAGCGACAGGGCGGGGCTCGCGTCGGTGAGCAGCGCCGGGAGGCGCGGGGCGCGACCGGCACCGATCACGCGAAGGCCGAGTTCGCGCCGGCCGGTGGCGGTCACCGAGACGTGGGCACCGCCAGCGGCCAGCCGGCTCCACTCCGCGGCGGCGGACAGGCTCGTCCGACGCGAGCTGGCAAGCGAACCGAGCCCGAACAGGGCAAGGTCGATCCACGCACCATCGTCGCCGAGTGCGCGCATGTGGCCGGCCGCGGTGAGCCCCACACGGGTCCGCGGATCGAGTGCGTGGGTGAACGACGCTACCCCGCCGCCACGGATGCCCGCAATCCCGGCGCCGGCACTGATGCCGATCGTCGGAGCGAGGGCACCATCGAACGCGACCGACAAGTGCACATCCCCCTCGAGCTCCGCCTCCTCGGCGGGGATGGCCGGCGCGTCGTCGAAGCTCCGGTGCGTGACCGCCACGCCGCCGGTGACGCGGGCGGCACCGGCGCGGCGCGACAGCGTGACGCCGCCATCGACCTGCCGTCGTACATGCTCCAGCGTAGCCGGCATGGCACCGTCTCTGGTCATTGCGAGCGACGCGGCACTGATTCGGTACGCGGCCGTCAGTGCGCCTGGAGATGGCGCGCTGCCTGCGGCTTCCGGCCTGGTGCTCCCCGAGAGTCCGACGAACGAGAGCCTCGTTGCAAGCGACTGATCCTCGCGTGGCGCCGGCACGAAGAACGTCCCCGTCGTGCGCGCCGTGCCGGCATGCACGTCGTGCCGTGCGCCAACCGCGCTGAAGCCGGCGCGCGCCGTCGGTGCAAGGTGGTTCACCCAGAGGTGCGGGGGGGCCGGGGCGGCGGCGGCGATGTACCGCTGGCGTAGCCGGACGTCGGTGAGGTTGTCGGCCCAGCGGCGAAGGGCGAGATCGACATCCGCCGCTGGCGCGCCGAACGCGAGCCGCAGCTGATGGAACGGGCCGTTGTTGTCGACGTTCGGCGTCGCCGCGGGGGTGAAGGCAAAGGGGCCCGGGTCGCCGGCCTCGTTGCCGCTGTAGTGCGACGCGCTCGCACGGACGCCCTCGACGCGGCGCTGCGTGTGCAGGTGCAGCATGCCGTGCATCGCGAGGCGTCCGCCCGTGATCGTCGGCGAGCGTTGCACGGTGACGCTGTCGAGCTGGGCGAGTGAGACCGGCAGGAGGTCGAGGAGCGTCGTGCCGGCAACATCGGCAGGCACCGGCTGCC
>JACDHQ010000170.1 GCA_013820975.1 Gemmatimonadaceae bacterium | reverse complement strand
GCTGACCCCAACCGCCCTGACCCCAACCCCGCTCCCAACCCCCGTCCCCGCCCCCCAACCGTCCTAAAGGTCTCTGATCAGCTTCAGCGCCACATCGCCCACGATCTTCAGGCTCGCCGCCGACACCTTGTCGATCGTGTCCTGCATCGTGTGGTGGTAGTTCGTCCCGGCGGCCGGCGCGTTCGGGGGGCAGCCGCGCTGCGGCGCCGCGTAGCAGATGTCGATCACGTCGATCACGCGGAGCCCCGCATTGATCAGCGGCAGGTGGTCGTCGGTGATCGCCGTCCCTGGCTGCTTGACGAAGTACTTCCCGTAGCCGAGCTGCGCCGCGGTGTCCCATACCCGCGCGACGACCTCGGGCGCCGCCTGCAGCGAATAGCCCTCCTGGAGGAGCTCGAGGTTCGCGTCGCCGATCATGTCCCACACGACGCCGAACATCGGGCGGTAGCCGGGTGACGGCAGGTTGGCGGCGAAGTGTCGCGCGCCGATCAGGACGTCCCGCAGTTCGGGGTCGTTGAAGTCGCCGTAGTCCTCGCCGTCGACGAAGAGCAGGTCCACGCCCACCGTGGGAGGTAACGCCTTGAGCTGGTCACCGAGCGCGATGAGGAGGGCGACGCCGGAACCGCCATCGTTCGCACCGGGAATCGGCAGCTGCTGGTTGCCGAGGTTGCGGTCGGAGTCCGCGCGCGGCCGCGTGTCCCAGTGCGCGACGTAGAGCACCCGCTGCGGCGCGTCGGGGTTGTAGCGCGCAAGGATGTTGCGCATCGGCAGCGCGACGCCGTCGGTCGTCGTGTGCGTCCATCGCTGCTCGATGACCGTGTCGGCCCGCTCCCGCATCTGCGCGGTGATCCAGTCGCCTGTGCGCACGTGCCCCGGAGTGCCGGGGACGCGCGGCCCGAAGGCCAGCTGCGCCTCGATGTAGGCGAGCGCCTGGACGCCGTCGAAGGGGGTCTTCGGCGCCCGGTCGAACCGGTCGCAGGCGGCGAGGAGGAAGATGGAACAGGCGGCGAGCAGTGGATGCATGGCGAAAGATCGGTCGGGGGGAGGGGGTTGGGGTAGGGGTGGTTCGGGATGAGGGACGAGGGAAGAGGGGTGCGGGAACGGCCGAACGCAGCTCGCCCTGGGGGTGTGGTTCCCGCACCCCTCTTCCTTCGTCCCTCATCCCGAAGATGCACCAACGACCCGGCGCGGGGTAGCCACTCGAGGGCCCCGTGCCCCTGCCCTTTTCCACCCAGGCGGCCGATCTTTGATCCCGTGAAGATTATCAGCAGGTATGTACTGAGGGAGCACGTGGGGCCGCTGTTGTTCTCGTTCACGGCGCTCACGTCGCTCCTTCTGCTCAGCTACATCGCACGCCAGCTCGGCCAGCTCGTCGGGAAGGGCCTGGGATGGGAGGTGATCACGGAGTTCCTGGTCCTCTCCATTCCCTTCACCTTCGCGATGACCGTCCCGATGTCGATCCTCGTGTCCACCCTCTACGCCTTCAGCAGGCTGGCGGCGGAGAACGAGGTCACCGCCTTCAAGGCGAACGGCATCTCGATGTGGCGCCTGCTCACGCCAGTGCTCGTCCTGGGGGCACTGTTCATGGCCGGCATGGTGCTCTTCAACGACCAGGTGCTGCCGCGCGCCAATCACCGACTGGCGCAACTGCAGACCGACATCGTCCGCACCAAGCCGACGTTCGCGCTCAAGGAGCAGGTGATCAACGAGCTCCAGCGGGAGCGGCTCTACCTGCGCGCGAGCCGCGTCTTCGAGGGCACGTCGCGGCTGACCGACGTGACGGTGTACGACCTGTCCGACCCGACGCGCCGGCGCACGATCTACGCCGACAGCGGCCTGATCGCCTTTGCCCCGAACATGAAGGACCTGCACATGACGCTGTACGATGGCGTGATGCAGGAGGTCCCCACCGACGACCCGGCGCGCCTGACGCGCCTCTTCTACCGCATCGACCGCATCCGCGTCCCCGACGTCGCGAGCCAGTTCACGCAGAGCGCGCAGGGCAGCCAGTCGAAGAGCGACCGCGAGATGACGGTGTGCGAGATGACCCAACTCGCCACGATCTCCGAGCGGCGCATGCGCCACTCGATGAACGAGGAGCGGCTCGCCGAGGTGGAGCTCGCGCGCGAGGCGGGGCGCACCGCGCCCGACGCCGAGCTGCTTTCGCCGAACCCGCCGCCAAGCCTCGGCGCGATCTACTGCAGCGCGGTGACGTGGGTCGCGGGGCTCGTATCGCCAACGGAGCTCGAGGCAGCGCAGGCGCCGGCGGTCGCGCAAGCGCCGGTCGTCACCCAGGCGCCGGCGGACACGCAGGATCCGGCTGTGAAGCCAGCGCCGGAAGTGCGGCGCACGCCGGCGTTCATGCGGCGGTCCGGCGCCAGGCAGGAACCGATGCCGCAGGATCCGGCGGCGATGCAGGATCCCACCGCCCAGCCGCTCCCGCGGACGCCGCTCGGTGGCCGCGCGCGCCCCGATGAGATGCAGCAGATGCAGCCGGAAGGGGGAGAGGCGGTCAGCGAGCCCCTCCCCTCGGTGGCGCTGACGCGCCGCGACGAGGCCCGCATGCAGGCGATGTCGAACCGCCGCGAGGCGAATCAGTACCTGGTCGAGATCCACAAGAAGTTCGCCCTCGCCTTCGCGTGCTTCGTCTTCGTGCTCGTCGGCGCCCCGGTCGCGCTGCGCTTCCCGCGCGGCGGCGTGGGACTGACGCTCGGCGTGAGCTTCGCGATCTTCGGCCTGTACTACGTGGGGTTGATCAGCGGCGAGTCGCTCGCCGACCGCGACCTGCTGGCACCGAATGTGGCCATGTGGGCGACGAATGCGCTCATGCTGGTGATTGGGCTCGTGCTCGCGATGCGGATGGGGAGCGAGACCGGATCACAGCGCGGCGGGGGCGGCTTTGCCGAACTGGTCACGCGAGTCCAGTATGCGATGAGCCTGCGGAGGGAGCGCTGATGTTCGTCCGCCCGCTCGACCGCTATGTGTTCGGCGAGTTTGTGCGCATCTTCGCCGCGACGGCGCTGGGGCTCCCGCTCCTGCTGATGCTGATCGACCTCACGGACAACCTCGAGAAGTACCTGCAGCGCGAGCTCCCGAGGGCCGACATCGCGCTGAGCTACCTCTATTTCATCCCCGACACGATGTTCATGGCGCTGCCGGCGGCCGTGCTGTTCGCGACGGTGTTCGCGGTCGGCGGGTTCACGCGCCACTCGGAGATCACCGCCGCCAAGGCGTCGGGCATCAGTTTCTATCGCATGGCGGTGCCGATCTTCGTCGGCGCCCTGATCGCCGGCGGGTTGAACCTCGGGCTGGGTGAACTCGTGCCGGTGACGAACGCGCGCCGCGCCGATCTGCTCGCGGAGTCGCGATTCCGCTCGGACATGGAGCGGATGAACTTCGCCCACGCCGGTGACGAAGGGCGCGTGTACAAGGCGAGCCGGATCAGCCGCGCCGATGGCGTGATCGACTTCCTGCAGATCGAGCGCGAGGGGAGCGGCGCCGATTTTCCCTCCGTGATCGTGAGCGCCAAGGCCGCCCGCTGGGACACCGCGGCGGCGACCCCCCGCACGGGCTGGACGATCTCCGAGGGCACGATGCACGTGCTCCCCGACTCGTCGCGCGACTTCGCCATCAGCTTCGCGTCGATGCAGGACAACCTGATGACCGAGCGTCCTGTGGACCTCCTGGCGCGCCAGCGCGGCAGCAACGAGATGCGCTATGCGGAGCTCGGCCGCTTCATCGTGTCGCTCGAGCGCTCCGGTGGCGACGCGAACGTGCTGCGGGTCGAGCGAGCGCTGAAGCTGGCGATCCCGGTCACGTGCCTCGTGATCGCCTTCTTCGCCGCCCCGCTCGCGACCAGTACCCAGCGCGGCGGCGCGGCCTTCGGCGTCGGCATCAGCCTCGGCGTGACGGTCGTCTTCCTGCTGCTCGTCCAGCTCACCAAGGCGATCGGCGGCAAGGCCCTCATCCCGCCGGACCTTGCGGCCTGGATCCCGAACGCGCTCTTTGCGGTGATCGGCATCGTCCTCCTGAGCCGCGTGCGGACATGACCCTGCCCAACGTCGACCATCCGCTCCAGAACCGGCCCACGGAGGCCTTCCCCGTCGTCCAGCGGACGGGGATCCGGTTCTTCCGCCGGGTGACGAACACGGTCGGCGGCCTCTTCGCCGAGACGGGCCGGCGCGGCTACTTCTTGCGCGACATCGCGCGCGCGTTCGGTGACCCAGCGACGTACGTCCCGGAGACGATCCGGCAGATGCGCCGCATCGGGGTCGATTCACTGCCGCTGACCGTGATCGTCGCCGCGTTCATCGGCGGTGTCGTCGCGCTGCAGACGCGCTACCAGCTCTTTCCCGGCGTCGAGCTGTCGATCGTCGGCCTGGCGACGCGCATGGTGCACGTACTCGAGCTGGGACCGCTGCTCACGGCGCTCGTGCTCACCGGACGGGTCGGCGCCCGCATGACGGCCGAGATCGGGACGATGCGCGTCACCGAGCAGATCGACGCGCTCGAGACGCTCGCGTACGACCCGGTGGCCTTCCTCGTCGTCCCGCGCCTGCTCGCGTGCCTCGTGATGCTGCCGGTGCTGACGATCTTCGCCGACGCCGTCGGCGTGTACAGCGGGTACCTCGTCGGCACCAAGGTCACCGCCATCCCCTCGGCCGACTTCATCGAGGGGCTGCGCCTCGGCTTCACCCCGTTCCAGATCGTCTACTCGCTCCTCAAGGCCTTCTTCTTCGGGGCGGCGATTGCGTTCAACTGTGCCTACGAGGGGTACAACACCACCGCTGGCGCAGAGGGGGTCGGGCGGGCGACGGCCCGTGCGGTGGTGATCACCTCGGTCGTCATCCTCGTGATCGACGCGCTGACGGCAGTGGTGCTTGCTCCCTTGCTCCAGTAGCGAGGCAGGAGCCGGGAGCATGGGCGACATCTCCGTCCCTCCAGCCCTTGCGCTACGCCTCCAGGTGTCCGAAGACCCTAATTTTCCATCATGAAACGTCGTGACGAAGTCCTGGTCGGCCTCTTCCTGACCCTTGGCATCGTGGTCCTGGTGCTCGGGTCGATCTGGCTGGCGCGCGGAGGGCTGTCGAGCGGGTATCCGCTGCACGCCAACTTCGCGTGGGGGCAGAACCTCAAGCAGGGGCAGCCGGTGCTCCTCGCCGGCATCAGCGTCGGCTACATCGACGATGTCGAGCTCACCGACGATGGCTTCCTCGCCACCACCTTCCGCATCGAGAACGGGCGCAAGATCCCGCGCTCGTCAACGGCGACCGTGGTCCCGGTCGGCATCTTCGGCGACGTCGCGATCGGGCTCAACCCGGCGGGCCCCGGTGGGCCGGCGTACTCGCCGGGCGACACGGTACCCACGGGCGTCGCGCCGCCGACGGTGGCTGACCTGATGTCGCGCGCCGACTCGATCGCCGTGACGGTGCAGGCGATGACGATGTCGCTCCAGCAGGAGCTCGTGGCGGCAGGGGGATTTCGCGACCTGCGCGCGACGATCGCCAACACGCAGCGCCTCACCGCGCAGCTGGCGGTGATTGCGGCGGAGCAGAACCGCAACATCTCGCGCGTGATGGCGTCGGTGGAGCGGTCGGCGAACGCCGTCGATTCGGCGAAGATCGGCGCAACGCTCGAGAAC
>JACDHQ010000169.1 GCA_013820975.1 Gemmatimonadaceae bacterium | reverse complement strand
CAGGAAGCCCGGCGCGAGGCCGACCGCCTGCGCATGCTCTCACCGGCATCGAGCGAGTACCAGGTGGTGCGCACGTACCTGGACTGGATCCTCTCGCTGCCGTGGAACAAGCGCTCGGACGATGATATCGAGCTGAAGAAGGTCGAGGAGGCGCTGGACAACGGCCACTACGGCCTGCAGGAGGCGAAGGAGCGCATCATCGAGTTTCTCGCCGTGCGCAAGCTGCGAGGCGGCGACCCGCACGGACCGATCCTGTGCTTCGTGGGACCGCCGGGCACAGGCAAGACGTCCCTCGGCGAGGCGATTGCGCATGCGATCGGGCGCGAGTTCTACCGCATCTCGGTCGGCGGCGTGCGCGACGAGGCGGAGATTCGCGGCCACCGGCGCACGTACGTGGGTTCGATGCCCGGGCTGCTCATTCAGGCGCTGCGGCGCGTTGAGGTAAAGGACCCGGTGCTCATGATCGACGAGATCGACAAGATGTCGGGAGGCGGCCCCTCGGGCGACCCGACGGCGGCGATGCTCGAGGTGCTCGACCCGGCCCAGAACAATGCGTTCGTGGACCACTACCTCAACGTGCCGTTCGATCTCTCGCGCGCGCTCTTCATCTGCACCGCGAACAACCTCTACGACATCCCGGCGCCGTTGCGCGACCGCATGGAAGTCATCAAGATCGCCGGCTATACGGTGGAGGAGAAAGTCGAGATCGCGTGGCGCTACCTGCTCCCGAAGCTGCTCGAGGAGCACGGCATCACGGACAAGGACATCCAGTTCACCGACGAGTCGCTGTCGTTCATCTCCACGCGCTACTCGCGCGAAGCGGGGCTCCGCAACTTCGGCCGCAACATCGCCGCGATCATGCGCAAGCGCGCGCGCGCGAAGGCCGAGGGCGAGGAAGGCGCGTGGATCATCGACGCCGAGAAGGTGGAGCAGGTGCTCGGCATCCCGCACTACGCCGTGGAGGAGGCGGAGATGTCGCCGGAGGTGGGCGTCGTCACCGGGCTCGCGTGGACGGCGACCGGTGGCGAGATCATGGTGATCGAGGCGCTGCGCATGCCGGCGGGAACGGGACGGCTCACGGTCACCGGACAGCTCGGCGACGTGATGCGCGAATCGGTCGATGCGGCGTACTCGTACGTGCGGTCGCGCGCCGAGCAGTTGGGAATCGCCGACGCCGACTTCACGGGGAGCGACCTGCACATCCACCTGCCGGCCGGCGCAATCCCCAAGGACGGTCCGAGTGCCGGCATCACGCTGACGCTCGCGATTGCCAGCGTGCTGTCACGCCGCCCCGTGCGGCGCGACATTGCCATGACGGGTGAGGTGACGCTCCGCGGCAAGGTGCTCGAGATCGGCGGCGTGAAGGAGAAGGTGCTCGCCGCCTACCGCACGGGACTGCGCGAGCTCATCATGCCGAAAGCGAACGAGAAGGACCTGCGCGACGTTCCCGCCGAGGTGAAGGAGCGCGTGCGCTTCAACTTCGTGCAGTCGATGGACGAGGTGCTGCGAATCGCGCTGCTGCCACCGGTCGTCGCCAATGCGGACCAGGTGGTGAACGTGGAGGTGCCGGGGACGGCTGGCGTCAGCGTGGACCGCGAAGCACCGATCGCGGTCAATCCCGGCGATTGAGATTCGTCGCGCAACGAGCCCGAATACGCGGACGCGGATCAGACGGATGACGCGGATCGACGTGGATAGCTCCACGCGGATAGCTCCACGCTGGTCGCGTGACTCCGCCGCTACCTTGCCTCGAGCTTCACGGCAGCCAGGTCGATGACGTCCGTTGACTGGCCCTCGGGAACGTCGACATACAGCACGAGCGTGCGCCCTGCTGCCTCGCGGGTGCGGATCTCCACCGTGCGGCCGCGACCCGAGGCGCGTCGCACGGCGCCGGCAGCCGAGCCCGCGGCCGCTTCGGGCAGCCCGCCGTATCGCCGCATCACCGTCTCCGCCATCGCGCTCGCGTACTCCGCGGCGTCGAGGTCGGAGTCCCACACCGACACCCATGCGATCGAGTGGCCGGCGGCGGTGCGCGTGAGCACGTAGCGGTCCCCGTCCCATCCCATCGCAGCCTGGACGGCCGTGTTCTGGTCGTTGGTGTGCTCGTACACGAAGACGCGCGTGCCGAATTCGCCGATGCCGTTCTCGTAGACCTTCTCGCCGATAGCGGGCGCCGGGAGGGTGATCACCGAGGGGACATCGCGCGTGGCACCGAAATAGGCGCGTGAGTGAAGCACCTGCTCGGTCGACACCGGCAGGTCGTCGAGCGGGTTGGCACGCCCGCGCTGCGCCTTGAAGCGGTGCACGAAGTCGGCGCCACTGAGGTAGGGGAAGAGCAGCGACTCCTGGATCACCAGCGGGGCGTTGGCGAAGAGGGGCATCTCGCCCTGCACCTCGCGGATCGTGCGCCGGATCTGGTCCCAGCCGCCGGGGATGCGGAGTGAGATGTCGCCGCCCGCCATCGCCGACATCTGCTCGAAGGTGGCCTGCCCCTCCAGCACGGACTGGACGGCGAGCTGGCGATCGACGTCGCCGGTGACGCCCTGGATCGAGTCGAGGTTCACATACTGCGCCTGGAGCGCGTGAATGAGCTCGTGCGCGATCGCGATGTTGGTGGCATCGCGCGCCTGGCCCTCGACGACGTAGAGCTTGTCGGCGCGCGGGTCGTAGTAGCCCACGATCTGCTCGTTGAGCAGGTCGAGCAGGAAGCGCCGGTAGTCCATGTCCGGCGGAATGAGGCCGAGGGTCTTGAAGACCTGTTCCTCGGCGGCCATCTCGCTGGCCGGGCTCTGCTCGTCGAAGCGACGCACGAGGAACTCCCGGACCTGCTCCTTCGAATGCACCTCGAGGACGGGGGGACGCTTGAACGTCAGCCCAGTGCCGCGTTCGATCTGCTCGATCGACTCTGCCACGACGCGGGCATACGGCGCTGCCCCGTCCTCGTCCGGTCGTTCGCGGCACGCGGCGACTGCGAGGCCCAGGAGTGCGACGACGACGAACCGAGCAGTGAAGGCGGGCAGGCGCAATGTCATGTGCGAAGTACGAGAGCCAGGAGTGCGTCACCCCAGAGGAGGGTGATGAGCGTCGCCGGAGCAAGGAACACACCGAACGGCACCATCGGGGGCTCGAAGGCAGCGGGCGTGCCGAGTGCGAGTTCCGTCTGCGGCTGCAGGTGGCTGCGCCGCGCCCAGGCGATGGGATACACGACGGCGAGGAAGGTCACCGCCCCGAGTGCGGCGCCGACGAACACCGTGAGCAGCGCACGCCCCGGTCCGAGCGCGGCCCCGGCGAAGGCCATGAGCGTCACATCGCCGAGCCCCATCGCTTCCTTCTTCATCGCCACCTCGCCGAGCCAGCCGACGATGGCCACGAGCCCGGCGCCGGCACAGGCGCCGATGAGCGCATCGTACGGCCCGGCGAAGATGCCCGACGGCGTTCCCATGAGCGCTGCGCCGACGCTGGCGAGCAGCGTGAAGGCGAGCCCGAAGAGGGTGAACCCGTCAGGGATGAGGTAGTGACGGACGTCGGTGACGGCGATGCCCAGGAGCGCCGTGCCGATGATCGCGACGCGAAGGGCCTCGAAAGTCGGTCCGAGGTACCAGACGGCGGCGAGCCAGCCGATGGCGACGGTGAGCTCGATCGCGGGATACATCGCCGAGATCGGCTCGTCGCAGCAGCGGCAGCGCCCCCGGAGCGCGATCCAGCTGAAGATGGGGATGTTCTCGTACCAGCTGATCCGGTGCCCGCAGCGGGTGCAGCGGGACGGGGGGCGGACGATGGACATCTCATGCGGCCACCGGACGATGCACACGTTGAGGAACGAGCCAACGGCGGCGCCGAGGATGAACGCGAGGGTCAACCAGATGGAGGAAGGAGTCACCGACGGAGTGCGTGCAGGAGGATGCCGGCGGCTACCGCGACGTTGAGGGACTCGACGGCGGCCGCAATGGGGAGGGCGACGAGGTGGTCGGCCCGGTTGCGGGTCGCCGCAGTGATGCCGGCTCCCTCGTTTCCCATGACCAGCGCCATCCCCGGCGGAGGTGAAAGGCCTTCCAGCGGCTCGCCGGCTGCGTCGGCCGCCCACACGGCGACGCCGTGCTGCCGGCAGAACCCATCCAGCTCCTCCCAGGTGCAGGAGAAGGCGGGATGATGGAAGTGTGCGCCCATCGCACTACGGACGACTTTGGCGTTCCATAGGTCAACGGTTCCCGGCAGCGCGATGGTGGCCGTGGCGCCGAGCGCGGCGGCAGTCCGGAGGATGGTGCCGACGTTGCCGGGGTCCTGGACCGCGTCGAGCACGAGCAAACGGATGGCGTCACCGGGCGGGAGGGTGCCGAGGCGGTGGTCCGGCGCGACGGCGACGGCGAGGATCCCCTGAGGCGAATCCGTCTCTGCTGCCGTCGCGAAGTCCCGTTCCGAGACCTCCGCGACATCGGCCCCGCGCTGGCGCAGTGTCCTGAGCACGGCCGCCGCTTGGTCCGAAGTGGCGGCTTCGGGGGTATGAAGTACACCGCGGACGGTGATCGGGGAGCGGGCAAGCTCCTCGACGACGCGGAGCCCCTCGCCCACGAAGAGGCCGAGGCGCCCGCGGGCTTTCCGCCGCCGGAGGTCCCGGGCTAAGGTCAGGAGTTTCATACGGTTACAAACTCCTGTCGGAATGGGCGGTGGCGGAATGTCTCTTGCTTTCCAGTGGACCCGACCTTCACCGAAGCGTGATCTGATGAAAAATGTGCTGCTTGGATTTGCTGCTGTGGTAACCCTGACCGGCTGTGGGGTCTCGGCGCAACAGGAACTCGAGATGGGCGCCCAGACGGCGCAGGAAATCAACTCGCAGATCCCGCTGGTGCGGGATGCCGAGATCAACCGGTACGTCAACGTACTGGGCGACTCCATCGCGCGGCTCGCCGACAATCGCGGGATCGACTACACGTTCTACGTCGTCGACGCGATGGAAGTGAATGCGTTCGCGGTCCCGGGTGGGTACATCTACGTGAATCGGGGGCTGATCACGCGGACGACGAACCTGAGCCAGCTCGCTGGCGTCCTGGGCCACGAGATCGGGCACGTGGTGCGCCGGCACTCGGTGCAGCAGATGCAGCAGATGCAGCAGGCGCAGATCGGCGTGACGCTGGCGTGCGTGCTCACCAGCGTGTGCAACAGCGGCGTGGCAGAGACGGCGATCAACGTGGCCGGTGGCGCAGTGTTCGCGAAGTTCAGCCGCGACGACGAGCGCGAGGCCGACCAGGAAGCGATCACGAATGTCGTTCGTGCGGGCATTCATCCCGATGGCATCCCGCAGATGTTCGAGATCCTGCTGGCGGAACGGACGCGAAATCCTGGTGGCGTGGATTCCTGGTTCGCGACCCACCCCCTGGAGGAGGAGCGCGTGGAGCGCACGCGGGCCGCGATCGCCCAGATCAACCCGGCGGTACTCCGGACGCTGACGCGTGACTCGCAGAACTACCAGAACTTCAAGCGGCGGGTGCTGCAACTGCCGCCGGCGCCGCGGACGCGGTAGACAGAGCGGGGATAGCAGGCTGTCGTCGCGCAACGAGTCCGGGGGGACGCGGATGCCGCGGATGACACCGATCGGTACGGATCAGACCTGCGGTTCGGACTGAGCACCACGGCCACGCACTGCTTTGATCGATCAAGAAGCG
>JACDHQ010000002.1:3230-18879 GCA_013820975.1 Gemmatimonadaceae bacterium | reverse complement strand
CTGCGACCGATCGCCGGCGCATGGGCTCGCGCGGCGCCGCGGCGGCCGTGCTCGCGGCGCTCGTCCTCACGCTGCCGCTGGCCGCCCTCCAACCGTTCGGCCCGCATGTCGCGAGCGCCGCCATCATCGAGCGCGGTATTGCCTCCGCGCCGCGTGCCACGGCGGCGCGCTCGGCGGCGACGTCGGTCAGCCCCTTTCTTGCCGACGCAGCCCGGGCGGGGGCGCGCGAGCCAGTCGGTGTCCGCAACCTCCGCGCATGGGCCGACACCGTCGAGTTCAGCATCGACGATCGTCGCCTCAGCACCGACATCGTCAGCTGCCACGCCTACGACCTGTCGTCCCCCGAAGCGGTGGGCCACAAGGCGACGGTCATCAGCGACGATGACGGGCTCCTCTTCATCCAGTACGCGCTCCGCCGCAGGGGCCGCTGCATCCAGGGCATGACGCTCGGCGCGGTGCAGGTCTCGCCCGACGAGCGTACCGTGGTGGGGCTGCCCTGGGGCGCGCGGATGCACCTCCACGAGCGCACGCCCGCCATCGAGCGCGAGATCTCGCTCGTTCCCGGCGCCGGGGGCAGGATCGTGCGCGCCTATACGGTCAATGGACGTCCCGCCCCCTATGATGCCGCTGCCGCCGCATGGCTGGCGTCTGCGATCCCGGAAGTGCTACGTGAATCGGGCGTCGACACCCCGGGCCGCATTGCACGCCTCCGCGAGCCACGGGGAGACGTCAGCCACGTACTTGCCGACATCGCCCTCATGCATCGCGCAACCGGCAAACGCACCTACTACGAACACCTGCTGCGCGCGCCGCTCACCACGGCGCAGCGCGCGCGCGTCGTAGCGCACGCGCGGCGCGAGCTTGCGGCAAGCCGCGACGAACTCGAGGCGGTGCTGGATGTCGCCAGTTCCACGCGGGATGTGCAGGAAGGCACTGCACCAGGCGGCATCGACACGTCACGGGTCGCCCTCTTCCATGAGATGGCACGCCGGATGTCCCCGACCGACCAGCAGCATCTCATCCGACAGCAGCTCCCCGCGGCTGACCGGGCGCTGCTCCTCGACATCATGCCGCGGATCGCGGCGATCGGCAGCGACGGCGACAAGACGCAGCTCCTCGCCGTCGCCATCCCGCGCTACATCACCGCCGACGACGACCTGCGGGCCGCGTTCTTCGCCGCGGCTCGCACCATCAAGTCGAGCGGCGACCTGTCTGCCCTGCTCCGCATGCTGGTGCCGGTGGCAACGGCCACCTGCGAGGACGCGATGCTGGAGACGATGCGGACCACCCGGTACGTGAGCGCCGACGGCGATCGCGCAACACTGCTCGTGTACATGGCAGGGCGTGGGATGCTCTCGACGCCGGCCCTGCGTGCCGCCTACGCGGAGTCGGCGCGCACCATCAAGTCCGACGGGGACTTCAACTACGCGATGTCCCGGCTCCTGAAGACCTGATCGCCGGGCGAGCGCCCGGCACTAACCCATTCACGAGGATCGACCATGCGCCTGGTCACACTCACGCTCTTTAGTGCTGGTTTTCTAGCACTTCCATCAATCCACGCCACGCCGCTCGAGGCGCAGGAGCGTTACTCCTGCACCGCCGACAAGCTGCGGTCGGACAACGACATCCGCCTCACGCACACGGGCGACCACGACGACGAACGCATCGTGGAGACGCTGCTGCAGCGCCGCGGCCGGTGCGTGCATGTCGCGCTCTTCGGCTCCGTCCGGCTGCGTGACGACCTCGCCGGGATCGCGGAGCTGCCGCCGGGATCACGCGCGCTGTTTCACGAGATCACGCCGGCGAGCGATCGCCGGCTCGAGGTGGAGCGTGCTGGCGGAGCGCTCATCCACCGTTTCATGATCGATGGCCGGGACGCGCCGTTCGACAGGGATGTGGAGCGTTGGTATGGGGCGCTCCTGCTCGACCTCGCACGACGCTCGGGACACGGGGCCGAGGCGCGGGTTGCGTCGCTGCGGGCGCGCGGCGGTACGGACGCGGTCTTGAGGGAGATCGGGCAGCTCGAGAGCGACGAGGCGCGGCGGCACTACTACCGCGCGCTGCTGAGGGGGTCGACCACTCTTTCGCCGCGCGACGTCGAGCGCGTGCTCACGCGCGCTCTCGGCGACGTGCAGAGCAACTCGACGCGCCGGAGCCTTCTGGTGGAAGCGATGCAGGATGGCCGGCAGCTTTCACCCGCGGTCCTGCGGCACGCGATGGAGGCGATCCGGTCGGATGGCGACAAGACGAGCGTGCTCGTCGTCGCTGCCCGCCTACACCTCGACGGCAGCAACGACGCGACGCGGCGTGCCTTCTTCGAGGCCGCGCGTACCATTCGCTCGGACGGCGACATGCGCCGGGTGCTAGTCACCGCGTTGCGGGCGGCACCAGACGAGGCCGTCGCCCGCGAAGTCATCGCCAGCACGGCGGAGATCAGGTCCGACGGCGACAAGGCATCGGTCCTGCTCGCGGTCGCGGGCACGGGCCTGCTCGGTCGCCGCAACGCCCTCCGCAGAGAGTATGAGGCGGCGGCCGCCACGATCCGTTCCTCGGGCGATCGCGCACGGGTACTGCGGGCGGTGTCCCCGTGAGGGGAGCCGAGCGGCCCGGCGTGAAGCGGGCGGCGGGCCACTTCGTCAAGGCGGTGGTCGCGATGCCGGCGACCGTCCTGGCACTGGCGACAGCTGCGGCGCCGGCCGAATCGCAGCAGCCGGCACCATCACGACCGGGCGCCGCAGCGACTGCTGACGTGCCGACGGCCCGTGCGGTTCGTGCCGACGCGCCGCCGGCGATCGACGGCCGGGACACGGACGCCGTGTGGGCCACGGCCCCCGCCATCACCGCCTTCCGGGTCTTCGATCCGAGCGAGGATGGCGATCCGTCGATGCCGACCGAAGCGCGCGTCGCATATGACGACCGGCATCTCTACGTGTTCGTCCGCATGTTCGATCCCCGTCCCGACAGCATCGTGTCGCTCCTTGGTCGGCGGGACGTCAAGGTGCCCGGCGACCACGTGAAGATCGTCATCGACTCCTATCACGACCGGAGAACGGCATTCGAGTTCGCGGTGAATCCGGCCGGCGTGAAGCGCGACTACTCGGTCTATGACGACGTCGTCGAGGATGCGTCCTGGGACGCAGTGTGGGACGTGGCGACACGCATCGACTCCCTCGGCTGGACGGCGGAGTTCGCGATCCCACTGTCACAGCTGCGCTATCCACGCGCCGACGCGCACACCTTCGGGCTGCAGGTCGCACGCGACATCGGCCGGCTCAACGAGCGCATCGCCTGGCCGCTCTACCGACGGTCGGTGCGCGGCTTCGTCTCGCAGGCGGGCGACCTCACCGGGCTCGTCGGACTCGGCTCGCCGCGCCGACTCGAGGTGACGCCGTACGCCGTGACGCGCAATGGAGCGCGCGCCACGCCGGGCGGATTCGGGCGCCGGCAGGACGTGACCGGTGGCGCTGACCTGAAGTACGGCATCACGTCGAACCTCACGCTCGACGCCACCGTGAATCCCGACTTTGGCCAGGTCGAGGCGGACCCGGCGCAGATCAACCTCACCGCGTTCGAGACCTTCCTGCCTGAGCGCCGTCCCTTCTTCCTCGAGGGGACGGGAATGTTCGGCTTCGGCGACTTCTCGCAGCTCTTCTACTCGAGGCGCATCGGGCGCTCACCGCAACTCGGCGGCCTTGTCGCCGACCCGTACGCCCACGTTCCGGGATCGAGTACCATCCTCGGTGCGGCCAAGCTCACGGGACGCGTTGCAGGGGGCACGTCCCTCGGGGCGCTGGGCGCCGTCACGGGTCGGGAATCCGTCGGCACGCTCACGGTCGAGCCGCGCACGGCCTATGGCGTCGTCCGCCTCCGTCGCGACTTCGCTGGCGGCCAGCGCGACCTCGGCGTCCTCGTCACCGCAGTGAGCCGTGACGTCGATAGCCTCACGGCGACCTTCCTCCGGCGCCGCGCCGTTGTCGCCGGCGTCGACGGGCGGACGCGGGTTGCGCAGAAGTACGAACTCGGTGCCCAGCTCGCCGCCAGCCGCGTGACCGGGACGCCGGGCCTCAACGGGTCGATCGCGCGTACGCAGCGGTCCGGCGTGCACTACTATCACCGGCCCGACGCGGGACTCGAATACGACACGACGCGCACGTCACTCGTGGGAGTGAGCACCGAGCTGCGCGCCGAGAAGGTGGAAGGCACGTTCCGCTACGCGGCGCGCTATCTCTACCAGGGCGCTGGCTTCGAGACCAACGACCTCGGCTACCTCCAGCGTGCCGACTGGCAGTGGGGAGTGCTCGAGGCCTCATACCGGTCCACGCGGCCACGCGCGTTCTGGCGGACGACCAGCGCCTACCTCAATCAGTGGCTGGAGTACACGGCTGCCGGCATCCCCAACTCCAACTCCCTGGAGTCGGGATGGAACGTGCAGCTGCTCAGCGGGCGCACCGCCTCGGTCAATGCCTGGGCGACGCAGCTCTTCCCGTCGTACTGCGACCGATGCGCGTTCGGCGGTCCGGCTGTCCGGCGCTCCCCGACCGCTAACGTGCTGGTCAACCTGGCGGAAGACTCGCGGAAGTCGGTCGTGCCCGCATTCGCGGCCATCTACACCACCGCAGACGACGGCCGCTCGTCACGCTGGCGCGTCCGCCCCTACGTCATGGTGAGGTCCCGCAGCGACCTCTCGTGGGAACTCGGCACCCGCTACGAGCGCACGCGCAACAACACGCAGTACGTCACGACACGCGGGCGGATCGGTGCCGACACGACTCATTACGTGTTCGCGCACCTGGACCAGCACCTGCTCAGTTTCACGGCGCGCCTCAACTACACCATGTCCCCGCGGCTGTCGCTGCAGCTCTACGCCGAGCCGTTCGTGGCCGCCGGGACGTTCTTCGCCCTTCGGGAGCTGTCCGATACGCCGCGGGCCGCCGCGTACGACGACCGCTTCCGCCCGACGACACTGTCGGGCGTGCCCGGATTCAATGCGAAGCAGTTCAGGTCCAACGCGGTGGTGCGTTGGGAGTACCGCCCAGGTTCCACGCTCTATGTCGTCTGGCAGCAGGCGCGGGACCAGTCCGAGCTCGATCCCGGGTCCTTCGAGGCTGCGCGAGACTACCGGAACCTGTTTGGGGCGCGCCCCGACAACACCGTTCTCATCAAGGGATCCTACTGGTTGAGCTTCTGACCGGCAGCATCGAGCAGCACACGCGCAGCCGGGGACCGCCTTGCGGAATGGGCGCCCCCGGCGGAACGTTCGCCCCCATCCCGACCCCACATGGAGCCCTGATGGCCGCGACTTCCCCCGGCGTGCCCGCCCTCGTCGACAAGCGCACCCTGCGCAGCGTCATCGGCGCGTCGTCTGCAGGCACGATCATCGAGTGGTACGACTTCTACCTGTTCGGATCGCTCGCCACCATCATCGCCGCGAAATTCTATCCCGACGGCAACGAGATGGTGGGGTTCCTCAAGACGCTGGCCACGTTCGCTGCCGGCTTTGCGGTGCGGCCCTTCGGCGCGCTCTTCTTCGGTCGCATCGGCGACATGGTGGGGCGCAAGTACGCCTTCATGCTCACGCTGCTCATCATGGGCGGCTCCACGGCCCTCATCGGGATCCTGCCGGGGCACGAGACGATCGGCATTGCGGCGCCGATCATCCTCGTCACGCTGCGGCTGCTGCAGGGACTCGCGCTCGGCGGGGAGTACGGCGGTGCCGCGGTGTACGTCGCCGAACACTCGCCGCCGGAGAAGCGCGGCTTCTACACGAGCTTCATCCAGACGACGGCGACGCTCGGCCTCTTCGTGTCGCTGCTCGTGATCCTCGTGACGCGGCGCGTCGTCGGGCAGGAGGCGTTCGCCGAATGGGGGTGGCGCATCCCCTTCCTGCTGTCGGTGGTGCTCGTCGGGGTGTCGTACTACATCCGCCGGCGCATGCAGGAGTCGCCGGTCTTCCTCGCGCTGAAGGCACAGGGCAAGACGTCGAAGGCACCGATCAAGGACAGTTACGGCAGCGCGGACAGGTGGCGCGTCTTCTTCCTCGTGCTCATCGGCGCGACCGCCGGCCAGGCGGTGGTGTGGTACACGGGCCAGTTCTATGCGCTGTTCTTTCTCCAGACGACGCTCAAGGTCGACTCCGACCTCGCGTACATCATCATCGCGAGCGCCCTGGCCCTCGGCACCCCGTTCTTCCTCGTGTTCGGCGCGCTGAGCGACCGCATCGGCCGCAAGCGGGTGATGATGGCGGGCAACCTCATCGCGGCGCTCGCGTACTATCCGATCTACAGGGCGATGCACCACTACGCGCAGCCGGCCGAGTTCAGCACGGCGATGCTGATCCTGCTGGTGTTCATCCAGGTGATCTTCGTGACGATGGTGTACGGACCGATCGCGGCGTTCCTTGTCGAGGCCTTTCCGGCGCGGATCCGCTACACGTCGCTGTCGCTGCCCTACCACTTCGGCAATGGGTGGTTCGGGGGATTCCTGCCGTTCATCGCCACGGCGCTCGTGGCGCGGACGGGCAACATCTACGCGGGGCTATGGTACCCGATCGGGATCGCACTGCTGACGTTCGTCGT
Source organism: Gemmatimonadaceae bacterium (assembly GCA_013820975.1). Classification (GTDB taxonomy): domain Bacteria; phylum Gemmatimonadota; class Gemmatimonadetes; order Gemmatimonadales; family Gemmatimonadaceae; genus JACDHQ01. The sequence goes on along the minus strand of JACDHQ010000002.1, from coordinate 12,304 downwards.
CGGGGGGCTGTACCTCAAGGACAATACCGGGGGCGAAGCGGTGGATTGATCATCGCGGATCGGGGCCCGGCACGAATGCAACGGCAATGATCGGAGGCGGTGCCCCGGGCATCTGCGGTTCACACCGAACTCTGGGTGCGCGAGCGCGTCGGCCACCATACGGAGCAGCTCGTTCGTCATCGCGCCACCATGATCTCGGTCTCCAGCCCGTCGTCGACCGGAGCGAACAGACGTACGCGCCAGACGATGCCGCTGATCGTGATGTCGGTATCGTCGACCAGCTCCGGCAGCGAACCGGTGATGATCCGGAGCGTGGTGACCCGCACCTGGACGACCGGGCCATCCGTCGACTCCATAGCCCGGCTCTCATCGAAGAAGCCTCGCGTCGACGACGCACCAAGCACCACCGGCACCGTGAAGAAGGTGTCGGCGTACATGGCCGCGAGGTCGGACGCGAGGTTCACGCACGCCCTCGATCCCGGCCGAGGTCATCGCGACCTGGTCAGCCGGCCAGATCTCCTTCTCGACGCCGTCCGCCGGATCGACGTACCAGCCGGAGTACGAGAAGATGTTGAACCGATCGACCGTGCCGTGGTACGTCAGCCCCTCGACGATCTCGGAGCCCGGCGCCAGCTGCGCGCCGACGAAGTTCCGGAGCGCAAGGCGCTTCTGGACCGTGGCATGCTCGATGAACGCCTCGGCAGCATCCTCGCCCATGATGACGTCGACGGGGTCGGTGCCCGAGTTCTGCCGCACGAGCTTCGCCCCCTGACGAAGGTTCTTGAGGGGCGTCGACGTGCCGGCGCTCCACAGCGCCGCGCCGGCGAGTGCGGCCGGCGACAGGGCAGCGGCGCGACCGAAGTCGACCACGACCTCCGGGTAGCCGTCACCCTTCACGGTGACCTTGCCCGTCCGGATGGCCTCCGCCGCCATGAGCTCCAGGCGCCGGGTGATCATCTCGGTCTGGTCCTGCAGCTGCTGGGCGAGGTACGCCGAGCGTCGCTGCTCCGGCGAGAGCGATCCGCCGATCTGCTCGCCGGCCGAGCGCTTCAGCGGCTGCGACGGATCGAAGACCCGCTTGTCCTTGATGTACGCGGGCTTGAAGGTCGACGTCGTGAAGCCAGCCGCTTCGACGACCTTCCCCTCGACGACCGGCGAGACGAACGGCGCAATGCGCCGCTTCTTCGACAGGACATCGAAGTGAATCTCCTCCGACTCGTCCTGCGAGACGGTCGCGAAGTAGCGCTCGAGGAGCGCGGGGTTCGGCGTCTTCAGGCCCTCGACGACGCCGATCAGGGTGTTCGTGGTGTACTCGTTCATGGCAACCGGGTCTCCTTACGCGCCCTGGATGGCGACGAGGGTGATGCCCATGGCACGGAGACCCTCGCGGATCGAGGCGACCGTGTGGGCTGCGCCGAGCGTGAGGGCGCTCTCGGCGAAGTCGCCGCGCACGTAGACAAGGATCTCCTTGTCCGCTGCAGTGGCGTCGACGTCCTCGGCCGCGATCGCGTCCGGGGTCTGGCTGCCATCGGCGGCCGCCGAGAGCGAGCGGTTGTACTTCCCGCTCGCCGTGATCTTGCCGAGCACGGTACCGCGGGTGACGTTCTGCCCGGTGATGAGCGTGACCTTGCGCGACGCGATCGGAGCGTCGCTCGCGAGCAGATTGTCGGGCGAGTAGGTGGCACTGCCGAATGAGGCGCGCATGGGTTAGCGGCTCCGGTGGGTGGTGGAACGGGACGGTGCCACAGTGGCGTGCACCGCAAGGATCTCCTTCGCCTTCGCGCGATCGGAGTCGGGCTCGCCATTGCCGGCGGTGGTTTTGGCCGGAGCCGGGTTTGAGCTCTCGTCACCCTTGAGGGCGAGGAGCCGGGCCGCGGCCTTGGCCTGGTCCGCCTCGAGGAAGCAGCGCGCTGCCGCCTCGGCGGTGACGCCGTCGGCGACACACTTCTCGACGAGCGCGGCGTCGGCCGACGCACCGAGCGTGCGGATGGATGCGATCCGCTCGCGCTCCTGGGTGGCCGCCTCGGCGCGTGCCTGGGCGATCAGGTCGGGCGCGGCCACGACTGCGGCGACCGGCTCCGTGGTGGCGGTTGCGGGCGGGGTGGCGGGATCGGTGGGCGCGCCGCTCGTCGAGCTCGATGCGTCCCCCGCCTTGGTCGAGTCGCTCATTTTCAGGTCTCGGGCTAGGGTGGTGAGGGTGGCACGGGACGGCGCTGTCGTGCGCCAGACCGTGACGGCATCGAGTCCGCGGTCGCGGAGCTCGGCCAGGGTGGACTCGTACGTGCCGACGGCGTCGGCGAGCCCCTGCTCGACGGCCAGGCGGCCGACGAACACGCCGCCCTGGCCGAAGTCGGCGAGGACGGTGTCGGTTGTGACACCGCGGTTCGCAGCAACCCCGGCGATGAAGACGTCGGCGAGGTCGTCGATCACCTTCTGCAGCTGCGCGCGGCCGACGTCCTCCGTTGGGTCCATGCGCTTGTTCGGCGACTGCGAGCTCACGATCTCAATCGTCTTCACGCCGCGCCCTGATACCCGCCGGGCCCGAAGAACCGCGCGGCGGCTTCGAACTGCACGCGATCGCGATACCGGGTCAGCGCCCGGGCCGGCGCGACGTAGCCTATGGCGCGGTCGAGCAGCGTCGGCTGGACCGTCGGCAGCGCCTTCACAGCGGGATCACCCGCTGCACGCGCATGCCGCCGCGGCCGAGACGCGAGATCCGCGAGACCAGGTCGTTCTCCATCTCACGCAGCGTCTTCAGGTCGGCCCGAGTCCAGCAACGCCCACCACCGAAACCGACTGATGTCCCTCGAGGACGCCGTCGATGGCGGTGCGAACCTTGGTCAGCTGGGCCTGCGCTGTCTCGAGCTCAGTGGCCAACGGGACTCCCGGAAACGAAAACGGCACCCGAGATCCCCGAAGGGATCATGGGTGCCGGTGGTCGACCAGCGAATGATTTTTTTGCGCGGCTTTAAAGTTCCGGCCGGTCGCTTCTGCTCATGTCTTCATATTACGACGGTGGAACGTGCCTGTGCAAGAGCAGATTTACCGACGTCACCCCGTCCCCTCAACACCGAGTCTGACTTACGGGGCAGCCGGGGGGACAGTCAGGTCGACCGCACGAACTTCGCCGTAGGTCAACAACTGCCGCGCCTTTCCCTTTTTTAGCAACTCGGCGGCTCGAATTCCTCGATCGAGTGCTGCCACGTCGAATGGGCGCCCAACGGGTGGAGCCTTGAGAACCATCCGCACTGATGCTGATGGGAAGTCACCATGGCGCATTCGTGATAGTTCAACAGCGCGCAAGCCGTAGGCAATGAGCCGAGGGTTAACTTCCGTGGCATTGAGAGCCACCACATTGTCGAGGTGCGGCGGCGGCCGCCGGGTGACGATGATCGAGCGACCGAGGTTCGGTACAGCGGCAATCGTAACCCGCGCCTCACGCTCCATGGCGGCCGATTGCTCCCCGCGTAACGCGAACCGACTGCGCCGCGCTTCTCGAATAGAGTATACCGTACTCAGATGGGCCGCTGCTTCCGGCGGGCCTGGCAGCCGGGTGATCGATGTTGCGGTGTTCCAATCTGTGGAGTTCAACGTCTCTCGCACCATTTGATGATACTGCCCTGGAAGCGCCTCGAACAGTTGCGCGGTCGCGACCCGCTCGGCTTCGTCCATCTCGCGAAGCGTGGAGGGGATGGGCGTCTGAGAAATACCGATCGCATGCGAAGGCATGGCAGGACGTGCTTGCGTAAAGGTGGAGGAGTCACAACCTAGCAAAGACACACAGCAGGTCATGATGCCATACCGGTGAAGAAGCCGCTGGACACTCATGCTGCCTCCTTCCAGCAGGAGTCAACTGTCGTATCTATATAGTTCCCGTATTGATCGTACCAATCGGTTACCATGCACACCGTTTTACTGGCAACTTGCAGGTCTTCGGCGGTCGTATACTCGAAGGTGCCGCCATACCCGGAAGTTCCGTCGGGCCCGGGGGCAGGACCGGCGTCGCTCTCGGGTTCCTGGCAGGTGTCGGGATCATCACACTTCGATATGAATTTGGCGGCGGTGGCTTCACTCGTGTAACCGTGATGTCGTGCGGGCCAGTGGGCTTGGCCGTGCCGGCCTGCATGAAGCAGGTGCATTGGCCCGTCCAATGGGATCCGTAATTTGCTGCCCACATGCTGCCATCCGGCGCCTTTCCAACATCCCAAGCGTGGGGTTTGTATTCGCCCGTGCCCCACTTCGGGGGCTCCTTCAGCAATTGGTGAGGCCTCGCATAGAACATTGTATAACCGACGTTTTCTATCTTGAACCAGATTTCCTTACCATTCGTGATGATCTCGGCGCATCTATTCGAGTCTGCGTCCTCGCACGTACCGTCGTCAGCGCAGCCCCTGTCTGGCGTTGCCAAGATACCCGTCACCACGGCGAACACACCAATCCCGCACATTATCACGTGACGTACTTGTTTCCCTCTTTGCTGAGAGAACGATAGGATGAGCCGGCGTCGGCGCGTGAATAATCACGCTTACCTTGGGCGGCGCAAGGACCTGGATCGGTGTGGCTGAAGCCGCATGAGACGGCACGGGAAAAAGCTTACGGTAATAACCGCTACCAAGGATGTTGAGGCAGCGTCATTGCACCCCGCGCGAAAGCACCCGACGGCCACGGCCGACCGACGCCGCGGTGACAGCGGTATCGACGAACGGTATCGACGAACGGTATCGACGAACGGTGTCGACAACTGCGCCGCGATCGCACCGAGGCGCTCGAGGACCTTCGGTCCCAGGTGATGCAGCGCGGCAAGAGTGTACACCCAGAGATCGGTGGATTCGTTCCGCGCCCGGGTCTTCACGAAGGCACGCTTGTCACCGCGGACGACGAGCTTCTCCGCGGTCAGCTGGTGCAGGTCCTCGTCCTCGAGGCAGGGTGCCAGGTGGATGAACCCCGGGCCGGGGGTGGCAAGCTCCTCGAGCCGGGCCAGCAGTGCCTCCTTGCCGCCGAACACGCCGAGCTCGTACTGAAGAGTGTTCCATCGCTTGTTCACGCGCGGCGTCCCGAGGATCGGCGCCTTCTCAGTCTTCGAGCCGAAGATGGCGAAGACCTGCTCGCGCCTGAACTGCCTCGCGTATGCGTGGACCTCCTTGGCGCGGTGACCGGCGGCGTCCACGAACGTTACCGAAATCGGCAGCTGCACTGCGGCCTGCACTCCTGAATTGTGTGCGGAGTCGATCCGCGCTGATCCGTGTCATCCGTGTCATCCGTGTCCGCCGATGGCCGGCGCATAAATCGGCGTCCGCCGATGGCCGGCGCATAAATCGGCGTCCACCGATGGCCGGCGCATGGATCCGCGCCCGCTCGCGGCCGCTGCAGCGATCCGCATCCGCATGCGGCCACCCGCCAGCATGGCACTTGCCCCATCCACTGCCTGCTCGCAGACTCCCCCACCAGTGATCCGCAGCATCCACCAGTCCTGATCCGACGACGCACATGCGCGACATCGACGTCCTGCTCCAGGAACACCGCAAGTTTCCCCCGTCCGACGACTTCCGCTCCCACGCGGCCATCACCGACCGCTCCCTCTGGGACGCCGCCAGCGCCGATTACGAACGCTACTGGGCGGGCGAGGCCGCGCGCCTCGAGTGGATGAAGCCCTGGACGCAGGTGCTCGACTGGAAGCCGCCCCATGCACAGTGGTTCACCGGTGGCAAGCTCAACGCGGCGGCCAACTGTGTCGACCGCCACGTCCGCCCCAGCACCGGCTCGCGACGCAACAAGGCCGCGATCATCTGGGAAGGGGAGCCAGGTGACCGCCGTACGCTGACCTACTGGGACCTGTTCATCGAGGTCAGCAAGTTCGCGAACGTGCTCAGGCAGCTCGGCGTGAAGAAGGGCGATCGCGTCGCGATCTACCTGCCAATGGTGCCCGAGGCCGCGATCGCGATGCTCGCCTGTGCCCGGATCGGCGCCATCCACTCCGTCGTCTTCGGCGGCTTCGCCCCCGAATCGCTGCGTGACCGCATCAACGACGCCGAGGCGAAGGTGCTGATCACCGCCGACGGCGGATATCGACGCGGTGGCATCGTGCCGCTCAAGCGCAGCGCCGACAAGGCGCTCGAGGAATGCCCGTCGATCGAGCACGTCGTCGTCGTCCGCCGCCGTGCCGGTGCCGATGGTGACGAGGCATTCGCGACGATGCAGGATGGGCGCGACCACTGGTGGCACCGCCTCATGCAGCGCGCGCCGATCGCTTGCGAGCCCGAGCCGATGGATGCCGAGGATGTGCTGTACATCCTCTACACCTCGGGTACGACGGGCAAGCCAAAGGGGATCGTGCACACCACCGGCGGTTACCTCACCGGCTGCGCGACGACGATGCGCCAGGTGTTCGACCTGCGCGAGGACGATGTCTTCTTCTGCACCGCCGACGTCGGCTGGGTCACCGGCCACTCATACGTGGTGTACGGTCCGCTGGCCAACGGCGCGACGGTGCTCATGTACGAGGGCGCCCCCGACTGGCCCGAGAAGGATCGCATGTGGGACCTCTGCGAGCGGCACGGCGCGACGATCCTCTACACCGCGCCGACCGCGATCCGCGCCTTCATGAAGTGGGGCAGCGAGTGGGTCACGAAACACGACCTCTCCTCCCTCCGCCTGCTCGGCTCCGTCGGCGAGCCGATCAACCCCGAGGCGTGGATCTGGTACCAGCAGAATGTCGGTGGCGGACGATGCCCGGTGGTGGACACGTGGTGGCAGACCGAAACCGGTGCCATCGTCATCTCCCCCGTCCCCGGGGTCACCGAGACGAAACCGGGCAGCGCCACGCAGCCGCTCCCCGGCTACTTCCCCGAGATCCTCAACAACGACGGCAAGCCGGTGCCGGTCGGCGGCGGGCTGCTCACGCTGACAAAGCCGTGGCCGTCGATGCTCCGGACGATCTGGAACGACGATCCCCGCTACGTGGAGACCTACTTCTCCAAGTGGACGGACCGCCCCGACCTCTACTTCGCGGGTGACGGCGCGCGCCGGGACGACGAGGGCTACTACTGGCTCCTTGGCCGCGTGGACGACGTGCTCAACATTGCCGGACACCGCATCGGCACGATGGAAGTCGAGTCGGCGCTCGTCGAGCATCCCTCCGTCGCCGAGGCCGCGGTCGTCGGCAAGACGCACGACGTGAAAGGTCAGGCAATTACCGCGTTCGTCACGCTGCGCGAGGGGAAGACCGGCGGGCATGACCTCCGGGAGGAACTCCGCGACTTCGTGGCGCAGAAGATCGGGGCCATCGCCCGCCCCGACGACGTGCTCTTCAGCGCGGACCTGCCCAAGACCCGCTCGGGCAAGATCATGCGCCGTCTCCTCCGCGACATCGCCGAGGGCCGTGCCCTGGGCGACATCACCACGCTGGCCGATCCCAACGTGGTCGCGCAGCTGAAGGAGCAGTATGAGGGGAGCGAATAGGGTTCAGGGGCGATGAGGGATGAGCGAAGAGGGGTGCGGGAGGGACGAGGGTCGCTCTGCTCCCGCACCCCTCGTCCCTCTTCGTCCCTCAGCCCCCCGGCACGCCTCCTGCTCAACCGGCCCGATACACCTCTCAACCACGTCATGGCCAACATCTTCCGCCGTCTCTTTCCCGAGACGCTCTTCGCCCGCAAGCTCGAGCCGGCGACCGAGCGCCGCCTGCGCCTCGCCGTCGCCCGTGCCGAGGAAGCGATCGTCCGCGCCCACGTCGACAACGGGCTGATGTTCGTGGACACGCTGGCCGAGGACCTTCCCTTCGACCGCGCCATCGAGGCCTATGTGCGGGAGATGGCGGTCCAGGAGCCGCTGGCGAGCACCGTCGTCACCCGCACGCTGGTGATCCTCGGCCAGGAGCTGGTGCCGTACCGGCGCCGCGCGCGCGAGGCGGAGGAGAATGACGACACCAAGCCGCAGCTGCGCCTCGACGAGGCCCGGTCACGGGGCGCGAAGCGCGGCGCCTAGGCAGCGGCGGCTAGCCTGCCTCGTCGATCGGGGCAGGGTCCACGCGCCACGGCTTGTCGAGCGCGACGAGCACGAAGATGATCGTCGTCAGCACGGCAGAGACGACGCACCACATGCAGATCGCGTGGATGACGTACAGCTCGAGGTACGTCAGCCAGGCTGAAAAGAGGACACCCCAGCCCGTGATGAGCAGCAGTGCCCACCCGATCAGGGGTGAGTCACCCGCCGGGCCGAGCGAGAGCATCGCCAGCACGAAGACCGCGATGTAGAAGCCGACCCCCCATGCGGCGACCGGCAGCCCCAGGAACATCGCCCACTTGCTGAGCTGCACCGTCTCGCACGAGCCGACGGTGCAGGTGAGCGCTCCGATCATCCCGAACTTGTAGAGCGCGAGGTACGTCGCGAGGAAGATGCCGGCGAGCGCGAGCAGCGCGACGAGGCGCCGCACCATCAACGCACGACGGCGCCAGCCGGCGGGCCGGACACCGGGGCACCGACCGACGATCCTGCACCCGAGCGCACCGCCGCCACGGCCGTATCCACGTAGGCCTTGAACCGGTCATAGCCGATTGCGCCGGGGATGACCTTGCCCCCGATGATGAACGTCGGCGTGGCGCGCACCCCGCGGGCCTCGGCCTCCTTCAGGTGCGACTGCACGCTCGCCTGGTGCGTGCGCGCCTCCACGCACTGCTCCAGCGCCCGCGTGTCGATGCCAACTCCACGCGCCGCCGCGACGATCGGCTTGAGCGGATTGTTCGTCGCGAGCGTGTTCCACCGATCCTGGGTGTTGTAGAGCGCGTCATGCATCTCCCAGAACTTCCCCTGGTCGTTCGCACACGCCGCCGCGAGCGACGCCGTCCACGAGTTGGTGTGCCACGGGACGTCCATGATCCGGAACCGGATCTGGCCGGTCTCGACGAGGCGCTGCTTCACGTCGGGCGCGGTGAGCGTCGCGAACTGCGCGCAGGCGCCGCACTCCCAGTCCGCGAACTCCAGGACCTCCACCGGGGCCGACGGGTCGCCGATGACGTAGCCGACCGCGTCCACTGGCGGCAGCGTCGGGTCGACCTCCGTCACCCGGCTCGACTGCGAGC
>JACDHQ010000002.1:0-3220 GCA_013820975.1 Gemmatimonadaceae bacterium | reverse complement strand
GTCGTGAGGTAGGAGAGCGCCGCGATGCCGGCGATCGCCACGACGGCGATGGCGACGTAGAAACCCCGGTTGGAGCCCTGACGGGCCCGCTTCACCGCTCCGGGTCGCTTTCCCTTGCTGGATCCCACTCGGTCTTCTCCCATGTCTGCTCCGGCGCGTTCTCGGCGCCCTGCGTGGCGTCCCGCACGATGCGGCGGCTGTCCGCCACCTCGGGGGTGTCGTAAGTGGCTCGAACTTCGTAGTGGAACAACTCGCTGCGGACGTCACCGAGGCGCCGCATCAGCTCCCCGGCTTCGGCCAGCATGGCACCCGGGCCACGGGCATCGAGCTCGCGGATCTGGTCGGCCAGGGCCCTCAACATCCGCTCGAGCTCGCGCCGACGCCCGTCGCCGTACGTCTGTTCCCGTTCCTGCTCGGACATGCGCGCACCTGGTGGTAGGAAGCTGCGCGGGCAGCCAGACGCCCGCGGAAAGCTACGACGGTACCTTTCCTGCGCAAGCAATGAGCCCTCAACCGGTTGACGCCTTTCGGAGGCACTCATCGACGCTGACCTGCTGCGCATTCCCGTAGGCCCCGGCTCCATGCATGTGGAGCGCTATGGGCACGGAGGTGCGCCCGTCCTGCTCGTGCACGGTTTCGGCACGAGCGCATTTCTCTGGCGCGACGTCGCCCCGTCGATCGCGCTCGCCAATCGTACCGCGTATGCGGTCGATTTGTTCGGCTATGGCGAGTCCGACCGCCCGTTCGACGCCGACTTCGGAATCGCGGCGCAGGCTGAGTACCTCGATCGCGCGCTGACGGCCCTTCGCCTCCCCAGCGCGACGGTCGTCGGCATCGACCTCGGCGCGGCCATCGCGATCCGGCTCGCCGCCACGCGGCCAGAGCGGGTGGACCGCCTCGTCCTCGTGAACCCGATCGCGTTCGACGAAGTGCCGGCCGGCGACATCGAGGCGATGCAGAGGAACACCGCGCGGTTCGCCTTCCGGGTGTCGCGGGGCATCCTCGGCGCCTCCACGCTGCTGCGCGAGCTGCTCACGGGATCGGTCTCGGATCCGGCCAACATGCCGGATGCGCTGATCGCCCGGTACCTGGCGCCATACGTGGGTAAGGAGGGGCTCAATCACCTGCTCCTGCTGTCGCGGGCGATCGACCAGGAGGACATGGACGAGATCGAGCTCGACGCCCTCCCGCAGCCCACGATGATCGTATGGGGGGACCAGGACCGGTGGGTGGGGCCCAAGCTGGCCGACCGCCTTGCCGAGACGCTGCACGACGTGCGGCTCGTCCGGTTGCCGGCGGTGGGTCGGCTGGTGCCGGAGGAGGCCCCCGAGACGCTTGGCAACCTCATCCTTGACTGGATGGGTGCCAAGGTGGCATCCCGCGCCGAGGCGTAGCACGCGGGTGCGCCGGCCAGCACGGGAAATGGAAACCACGGTACGCTTTTCGGGTACATATGACTATACTCTAAGGCTGGCCACGGGTAGTGCGCTGCAGCGCAGCGGCCGCCCCGCCTGAAGCCCTTTCGCCCTATTCCCTTTCCGTTCTTCATGTCCCGAGCAAAGACCCAGACAACGCGTCGTCCATCGGCGCCGGCAGTCCCGAATCCGTTCGAGGAAGCCCGCGACGAGCTCTTCCAGCACATCATGCGGTGTGGCGTCATCGACTCCGCTCCCGAGCATGTCGAGGAGTGGTTCACCGAGACCTTCACCTACCTCGAAGGGCGGTATCCCGAGCTGGGCAAGACGCAGCTGACGGAACTCCGCACCCTGGGCACCCGGTTCGCCCAGCCTCCGAAGGCACGAGTGAGCACGTCGGACGCTGCGTAGTTGACAAATGGGCGACGCGATTGCGTCGCCCTTCTGTTTTGCCTCACCTCAGGTCGGGCGACGTGCCCGCTACCTGTAGAACGTCGCTGTGCGGCGGATGCCCGCCGTCACGCGCGCGCCGCTGCCGACTCCGACCCGCATGAACGGCATCCAGCCGCTGCTCCGCCCTGCTTCGGCATCGACGAACAGGAGCGCAAAGGCGCGGAGGCGGTCGTCCTGGTGCCGGGCGCCGACCCCGCCCCCGAGTGAGACGCCGATCCGCTGCTGGCGGAAGGGATCGACCATGAATCGCGCAGTGAGGTCGGCGTGGGCGACGTTGCGCACGGAATCCCTGAACGAGGGACCGCCGCCGGCATTGAGGCCGACTCGCACATAGTTGCCCGCGCGCACGGAGATGCCGGCCCCGGCGTGGACTGCAGCAGCGCGGCCGCCGAATCCGTCGAGCCGTAGCTCGGGGCGCACGGACGAGGTGTCGGCAGGAGGTTCCGCAGGCGTCCACACCTGCGCGTGCAGTGGCCCTCCGCCAGCCAGGAGCAGCACGGCGGCGGCGATGGAGGTGGAAAGGGCGCGAAGCGCCTGGGAGGCCATGGCTCAATTCTAACGGGACGCGCGCGCTTGCCATCCCCCGTCCGGCACGCCTACCTTGCCCCCGATCCCACCGCCGGAGCCCGGATGCACGACGTTCCCGAACTGCTGCGCGCCGTCTCGATCTTCCGTGAGCTCGATGCCGATGAGCTCCGTGAGGTGGCCGGCATCTGTCGCGAGGAGAAGTTCAAGTCGGCCGAGTACATCTTCCGTGAGGGCGAGACGGGGAACCGGCTCTATCTCATCGTGGAGGGGGAGGTGCGCATCAGCCGCGTCGTCCCCGGCAGTGGCGAGGAAGCGCTCGCCGTCCTGAAGGCGGGCTCGCTCTTCGGCGAGATGGCGGTCTTCGACCGGCACGAGCGCTCGACGGACGCCATCTCCAACGGGGGCACCACCTGCCTCACGATCAGCCGCGCCGACTTCGAGATGCTGCTCGACCTCAACCGGGAGCTGGCGTACAAGATCCTGTGGGGCACCGTGCGACTGCTGTCGGGGCGGCTGCGCTCGACGAACGACTCGCTGCGGTCGTTCCTGGCGATGTCGATGTTCTAAGGGCGGTCGGGGGTAGGGAGTCGGGGGTAAGGGAACGGATGCGGGATGCGGGATGCGGGATGCGGGATGCCGCAGACCGGCGGCGGGCTGGCGGCGCAATTCTTCCCCTGCGGGCAACCGCTGTGGTTCCCCGACTCCCGTCCCCTGACTCCAACCGCTTGTCAGTTCTTCTCACTGCTGAACTCTTCGGGATCCCCGAGCCCGTGCTCCGCGACCTGCAGGCGCTCCGGGCGGCGCTCGTCGCCGCGGCGGCCTCG
>JACDHQ010000168.1:3672-5666 GCA_013820975.1 Gemmatimonadaceae bacterium | reverse complement strand
GGCATGAAGCGACCCCCAATGATCGCCGACCACGCCAGCCGAGCGTTGGTCGAGCGCATCCGGTCGCTCGCCATCGAGCTCGACATGGCTGTGTCGGTGGCGGCGAGCGGCGGCGGATCGGACGCGAACTTCGCGGCAGCGCTCGGCGTCGCGACCGTGGACGGCCTCGGCGCGGTCGGCAGTGGCGCACACGCACTCGACGAGCACGTGCTCGTATCGGCGACGCTCGACCGCGTCGCACTCCTCGCGGCGATCCTGTCGGACAAAGGCGCGGCGCACGATGTCCCCTCAGACGAGAACTGATGGTCAGGGCGAGCGCTTCGGATCTAGGGCGTCTCGCAGCCCGTCACCGAAGAGGTTGAGTGCGATCACGACGATCATCACGGTGAGGCCCGGGACGATCGACAGGTAGGGCTGTGTCATGAGGTAGTCCTGGCCCACCGCGATCATGGTGCCCCACGACGGCGTCGGCGGCTGGACGCCCAGACCGAGAAAGCTGAGGCCCGCCTCCGCCAGGATGGCCTTCCCGAGCGAAATAGTCGTGAGTACGATCGTCTGCGCGACCGTGAACGGGGCGATGTGCTGGGCGAGTATCCGCGGAGTGCCCGCGCCGAGTGCACGTGCCGCCTGCACGAAGTCCTGCTCGCGCGTCGTAAGCACCACCGAACGCAGGAGTCGAGCGTACTGGGGGATGAACGTGATGCCGATGGCGAGCATCGCGTTCGTGAGGCTCGGACCGAGGATGCTGACGACCGCGATGACCAGGAGCAGCCACGGGAAGGCGAGGATGATGTCCATCGTGCGCATGAGCACGACGTCGAGGAGCCCGCCGAAATATCCGGCGACGATGCCGAGCAACCCGCCCACGACCAGCCCGATTCCCACCGCGACGGCGCCGACGAGCAGCGCGACGCGCGAGCCGGCGATCAGGCGGCTGACCATGTCGCGCCCTTGGTGATCGGCGCCGAGCGGGAGCTCCCACGAGGGCGGAGCGAAACGGAGCGCCAGGTTGCCCCGCAGCGGATCGGATGGCGTGATGTACGGCGCGAACGCTGCGATGAAGAGGAAGCCGAGCAGGACCAGGAAGCTCCAGAGCACCAGCGGGTTGGCGAAGAGCCGCCTCCTGAAGCGGACAATCGACTCGGCACGCGTGCGCATCCCAGTTTCATTCGTGGCCATTAGCCGAACCGGACCCGCGGGTCGAGGAACCCGTAGACGAGATCGGTCAACAGGTTGAGCACCAGTACGGCGACCGCGATGAGCATTACGCCTGCCTGCACGATCGGCGCGTCACGCTCGAGGATCGCGCTGACCAACATTCGGCCGAGCCCGGGCCACGAAAAGACGGTCTCGATCAGAATGGTGCCGCCGAGCATGCTGCCGACCTGCAGGCCGATGGTGGTCACGATCGGCAGCGAGGCGTTACGGAGTGCGTGCGTGTAGAAGATCGCGCCCTGCGAGATGCCCTTGGCGCGCGCAGTACGGATGTAGTCGTTCCCGAGTACTTCCAGCATGCTCGTGCGGGTGATCCGGGCGACGATGGCGCCGTACTGCAGCGCGAGCGTCACGGCCGGCAGGATGATGCCCTGCCACGTGAAGAAACCGCCGGAGGGCAACCAGCCGAGGCGGAATGCGAACACGTACATGAGGACGATTCCGACCCAGAAGATGGGGGCCGAGAGGCCGATGAGGACCGTCGACATCACGATGCGGTCGAGCCAACTGTTCGGACGCGTTGCCGAGAGGATCCCGGCCGGGATGCCGATCACGACCATCAGCATGAGCGCCGCGCCGGTGAATTGCAACGTCGCGCCGAACGCAGGCGCGATGTGGTCCATCACGCTCTGCCGGCTCCGGTACGACGTGCCGAAGTCACCCTGAACCATGTTGCTCAAGAATGTCAGGTACTGCAGGTGGGCAGGCTGATCGAGGCCGAGCCGAGCCCGGATGCTCGCTTCCGTCTCCGCCGTCGCGTGCTCGCCTGCGAGCATCAC
>JACDHQ010000168.1:0-3662 GCA_013820975.1 Gemmatimonadaceae bacterium | reverse complement strand
CACGACCGGGTCGGAGCCGTCAAGGTAGAAGACGAGGAAGGCCAGGATCGTGATCACGACGAGTACCGGCACCACGTCCAGCACGCGTCGAGTAACGTAGGTCACCACCTGGCCCCGCTCCCTCCATTCGCATGTGCGGCGACGCGCACCACGGTTCGCCGACGCTCAGCGAGCGGCGTGGGCACGATCGGCGCCCACACCGCTTCATGACGATCGTCTCACATCACGTGCTCGGCACGGCGCCATCGGCGTCGATCGAGGAACTCAGCGGAGCGAGACGTTCTCGTAGTGCCAAACGCCCGCCGGGTGGAGTGCGTAGCCGTCGAGGTCGACGTTCTTGGCGATCGCCCAGCTCGGCTGCCAGATGTTGATGGCCGGAATCTCCTCGGCGAGGATCAGCTGCGCCTCGTAGTAGGCCTCGAGCCGCTCCTCGAGCGGTACGCCGGAGACGGCGATGTCGAGCAGGCGGTCGTACTCGGGGTTGCAGTAGTGGCTAGCGTTCCGGTTGCCGCCACAGCGGAAGGCCGTCTCGAGTCCGTTGTTCGCCTCACCCGTGCGCATGCCGCCATCCATGGTCAGCAGGCCGAAGTCAGGCGTCTCGTCGGTTCCGAGCATGTCGGAGTAGCGCGCGATGTTCGGATAGATCTGCGCCCCCTCGATGAGGTCGAATTGCAAGTCGATACCGAAGTCGCGGAACTGGTTCTGAATGGCCTCGAAGAGTTCGAGCTCGCGCGGCATCTTGTTGCCCGTCATCATAGGAATGCTCAGCGTTTGGCCGTCGCGTTCAAAGATGCCCGAGGCGTTGCGCTCCCATCCCGATTCCTGCAGCAATCCGGCCGCTCCTTCGGGATCGTGGGTATACGGGACCGCCAGGTAGCCGATCGATTCCGGGATCACGAAACCCTCGAGCACACGTCCGAAGTCACCCAGGATCGCCTCGACCACGAACTCGTAGTCGATCGCCATCGTGAGCGCGCGGCGGACGTTGATGTCGGCGAGGATGTCGTCGTTGAGGTTGACGAGCCAGCGGATGTAGCGCGGCTCGGGCGCGACTTCGACCTCGACGCCGGGGTTCGCCGCCAGCGTTGGGATGTCTTGGATGGAGACCTGGTTCGTGGCGTGAACCTCGCCACCTTGCAGCGCGAAGGTACGGGGGCCGGGCTCGGGCATGATGCGGAACTGGAGCCCGTCGACAGCGGGAGCGCCGCCCCAGTATTCCTCGTTCGCCACGAGGTTCAGCGCCGAGCCGCGGCTCCAGGACTCCATTCGGAAGGGGCCCGTGCCGCTCGGCCGGACGCCGAAGTCGTCGCCGATCTCGCGGTAGTGGGCGGTGTCCTGGATCGCCGTGTGCGGCAGCGCCATGTAGGCGAGCGCGGGACCGAAGGGGCGGTTTAGGCGGATCTCGACGCTGTGCTCGCCCAAGACCTCAACCGCTTCGATATGGTTGAGAAAAGCCATGGGGAGGCCCGGGTCGGCGGGATCGGTCATGCGCTCGATGTGAGCCTTTACGGCCTCGGCATCGAAGGGGTGACCGGAGTGGAAGGTGACATCGTCGCGGAGTTCGAAACGGTACGTCGTCTCGTCCGGCTGCTCCCAGGAGGTGGCGAGCCAGGGCACGATGTTCATGTCGTGGTCGAAGCGCACGAGCGTCTCGTAGATGGCCTGGTTGACGTCGAGCGAGGCGGTGGTGGTATCGGCGTGCAGATCGAGCGAACCGGGCTCGACCGAGAGAGCGAAACGGACGACGTTCCCTTGCGCGAGTGCCGCGCTCGAGGCCGCCGTCAGAAGCGCGAGCGAGGCGGCGAGGAACGCTGCCGCGACGGTGCGGCCGTGCGTCGTGAGGTGCAGGCGTGACTTCATGTGATCCTCCATCGTGGGGGTGCGTGCGAACGTAACGTGCCGGACCTAGTTCGCCATCCAACCTCCATCCACCATCAGATTCTCGCCCGTGATGTAGGTCGCTTCGTCGCTCGCGAGGAAGAGCGCGGCGTTCGCGACGTCCTGCGGCCGGCCGAGCCGCGGCATTGGCGTGCGATCGTGGGAGTAGCGGAGCGAGGCCTCCGACGCGGCGGGTCCGGGCTTCCCGGTCTCGATCTTGCCCGGAGCGACCGCATTGCAGACGATGTTGCGCTTGGCGTAGTCCGAGGCGATCTGCCGCGTCATGTAGACCACGCCCGCCTTGCTCGTGCCGTACGCGAAGTTCGTTGGCGACGAGACCATGCCGTGCTGCGACGAGACGTTCACGATCCGGCCGCGAACGTCGTCGACGGCGTCTTGCGTGAGCATCTGCTGGATTGCTCGCTTGCAACCGAAGAAGACGCCCTTAAGATTGATCGCCATTACGCGGTCCCAATCCTCCTCCTCGGTCTCGATGAGCTCCTGGTTCGTGCTGATCGCAGCGTTGTTCACCATCACGTCGAGCGAGCCGAAGCGTTCGACGGCGCACTTCACGAGGCGATCGACCTCCGACCACACCGACACGTCGGTCGTGTGGAACGTGGCGTCACCGCCGGCCTCCGCAATCACGTCGGCGGTCGGCGCACCCCCCTCGCGGGGATCCTCGCGTACGTCGGCGAGGACGACCCTCGCGCCATGGGAGGCGAACGTGATGGCGATCGCGCGGCCGATACCGGAGGCAGCGCCGGTGACGATGGCCACTTTGTCCGCCAGACGTCCGTTCACGAGCCGGTCGCTCTTCATGTGGTCCCTCTCCCCCTTCGGCCGCGTCGACGATCGCGGTGCGCGAGCCCAGGAACTGCGTCGAATGCTCGACGACGGTCGTCGGCCGCCGTCAGGCGATACCCCGACGATAGGCTAAGTCGACGTTTCAGGCCTGCGCGTCCTCCGACGTTCGTACACACGGTAGTGGCGGCGACGGTACGGGTAGCATGTGGTCGGCAGCGAGGAGTGGGATGAGCGAGCAAGAGCGGTATCGCATGCAGGTACTGAGCCGCGCCGTTATCTCGGAGCAGATCGGGTTCCGACCGACGCCGGCCGGTTGAGGTGGTTGCCGCCGCACGCCCCCGCATCGCCGTCGCCGGGATCCACGGAGAATCGAACCCGAACACCCCGATTCCGATGACGCGGGCCGACTTCCGCCATCTCAGCGCTCGAGCACTCTTGCACGACGTCGGTCTCGTCGGGCACGCGAGCGAGCAGTTCGAACTCGTGGGGGCAGGTCACCTCCGTGCACCGTCGGGTGGACGTCTCACGAGCGGGACACTCGCCACCGTGATCGATGAGTTGTTGGACGCGCTCGCACGGCAGGGTTCGCTCGACGGCCTCCTCCTCACGTCGCACGGGGCGCTCCTGGCCGAGGACGACGACGACGCCGACGCGACGTGGATCGAGGCGGTGCGGCGGCACGTGGGTGACGAGCGCCTCATTGTCGCCGCCTTCGACCCGCACGGAACCCCCAGCTCTCGGACGCTCGCCTGCCTCGACGGCGTCGTCACCTTCAGGACCACACCACACGTCGATCAGGCCCAGACCATGGGGCGAGGGCTCGCACTGCTCCACCGAACGCTGCGAGCGCCCAGCGAGCGCGCACTCACCTGGTCGGGGCTCCCCCTACGCGTTCCGTCGGAGCGGGCGGCATCGACCGTGGCACCGCTTCGCTCCGCGTACCGGGCGTTGGATCGCCACACAGACACCGTCTGGAG
>JACDHQ010000167.1 GCA_013820975.1 Gemmatimonadaceae bacterium | reverse complement strand
CGGACGTCCGGAAGCAGCGTTCAGTACCGCAGCGCCGCCGTCACGTAGAAGCTCCGTGGCGCCTCGACATAGAAGTAGCGCACGCCGTCGTACGCATACCCCGACCCGTACGCGCGCATGTCGGCCACGTTGCGCACGCCGAGTGACAGGGTGGCGTTCCGGTGCGCGAGCTCAAGGCCGGTGTCAACGTTGTAGCGTGAAGGCAGGGTGAGGCTCGCGTCACCGGTGTTGGTGAGCGCCGATGACGACACGTAGCGTCCATCCACGAGCAGCCTGGTCGCACTCCCGAGCTGGATCGTCGCGCCGTGCGTGCTCGTCACGGCCGGTGTCAGCATCGGCGCGACGTCGCGGTAGACCGTGCCGCTGTACGGCTCGGTGTAGGTTGCAAGGCGGGCGCGCATCAGCGCCAGGTCGCCATGGAGCTCCACCCGCGGCAGCGCCTGCCAGAGCCCGTCGAGCTCGAGGCCCGTGCGCGAGCTACGCTCCACGTTCTCGTACAGCGGGTTGCCGGTCGAGGCGCTGATCTCCCCCGTCGGGGCAATCTCGTCGCGGAAGCGCATCGCGAACACGTTCGCCGTCAGGCGCGCAGTCGGCGACCCCCACGTCACGCCGGCCTCGAAGTCGTCCACCCGCTCGGGGCGCACCCGCTCGAGCGTGCCGCCGAGTGCCTCGAAGTCGGCGCGGGTGATGTTGTCGGCCCCGCCGAGGAGGTCGCTGCGTGCCGGCTCGCGCCCCGTCCGGCCCCACGATGCAAACACCGATGTCGCCGGCGTGAGCTGCGCCGTGGCGCCGAGCTTCGGGTTCGCGAACGCCCAGCTCACCATCATCGGGTCGAGGTCGGCATTGGCGTCTGGCTCATAGCGCAGGCTCGCGCGGCGCAGCTGAAGGTCGCCGTGCAGCGTGATTCGTCCAGCCGTGTACGCCGCTTTCGCGAAGGCACTCGCATCGGTCTTGATGCCGGTGTTCTCGTGCAATGGCACGTCCACCGCGGGGCGCGTCGAACGGCGGTGGTCGCGTGCATAGCGGCTCGCATGCGCCCCGGCGTTCACCCGCCACGCGTCACCCTCCCAGGCCAGCGTGGTGAGCGCGCCCCCCCAGCGCGAGGTGAGCTCGCGCTTCTGGATGGCGCCGCTGCTGCGCGCGACGTCGTACCAGCCGTCGGACGCACTTCCATATATAGTCGTGCTCAGCGACGTGGCCGGCGATAGCGCGCGGCTGTGCGTCAGCCCCGCGAACCCCTGGGAAAAGTCGTCCCGCTCGCCGAGCGGGTTGAAGCGGCGGTCGGCCGCGAGCTCGTCCTCGCTGGCAGCGTAGTACGCCATCTCCATCCTCGACCGCCCGCCGAGGACGAAGGCCTTCACCATGTCGCGGCTGCCGATCCAGGCGCCGCTGAGGAACGCCGATGCCGACTCGTTCCCCGAGTTGTGGCGGTAGCCATCGCTCGTGTGCGCACTGATGCGCGCGTAGCCGGCGAGCCGGTTGCTGCCATGGCCGGTGAGGTACTCGAGGCTCGCGAGCCGCGTCCCGAACGATCCCGCCGTCAGCGAAGCCTCGGCGCTGCGGCGCGAGCCCGCGAGCGCGACCGACTCGAAGCTCACCGCGCCCGCGTAGCTCGCCGTTCCGTTGCTGCTCGTCCCCACGCCGCGCTGCACCTCGGCGGTTCGCACGCTGCGCGCGAAGTCGGGGAAGTTGGAGAAGAAGAGCCCCTGGTCCTCCGGCTCGCTGAGCGGGATGCCATCGAGGGTGAAGTTGATCCGCGTCTGGTCGATCCCGCGCAGCCGGATGTAGCTGTAGTTGTTCCCCGCGCCGTTCTCGCTGTACGCCGTGACACCGGGGGCGCGCTCGAGGACGCGGGTCATGTCCTGCCCGACGTACTGGCGCCCGAGCGCTGCGGTATCGAGGCGCGTGCGGGTCGTCGCGGCGGCGGCACTCCCACGCACGGCGGTGACGGTGACCGCCTCGAGGCGGCGCGCGGTGGTCGAGTCGGCCGACGTGGTGTCTCGCGGCGCTGGGGTTCCGGCCTGCGCATGGGCCGCGGCGGGAAGGGCAGCGAAGGCCGCGGCAATTGCTGCCGCACGGATGGCGCACACGGCACGGCCGCGGCGCTGATAGCGCATCGTCATGGTTGACTCCCTACGCCGGTGCTAACCGGGTCAGGTTCGAAGGGACTATCTCAGCCAGCCCGATCCCGGACGGATATCCGGGTGGGGGGCACCCCTGTCATATGTCTCTTGAAGCTAGTGCGGCGCGGCCGGGATGAAAAGCCGGAACGGCGATATGGGTAGGAGGACTACCGACACAGGACTGGCATACTGGCCCCACGAAGGCGGGGCCGGACTACGCAGCAATCGGAAACGACGCGCAACCGATCAATGCGGCGTACCTGCACCGCATCGGCGCCGTACCGCAGTAAAAAACCGGCCACACAAGGGGCCGGTTTGCAGTGAACCGCAATCGCGTTGTCGTGAGCGGGTGGAGGCGCCTTCGTGGGACCGGTATGCCAATCCCATGTCTGCAATCCAAATACTGTAGTCGCGGTTCAAGAGTCGCCGTTGCGCACGGGCTGTTACTGCTGAACCACCCGTACCCCCTTCGGCGCCACGAACTTGAATGCCGCATCATCCACCGGAACATTGATCCGCATCCCCACCAGTCGCACCATCCGCGTCACCCCGCTCCGCTCGACGACCTCGAACTGCCGGATGAGCCCATCCCGATCGTCGATCCACACCTTCGCGCGCGTGAACGGCACGTCCTTGGCCCGCGGCGTCAACATCACCGCCTGCGCGGCGCGCCCATCGACGGTGCCGCGGCCGGCATCAGCGATGGTGTAGCGCGTCTTCGGCGAGGCGAGAAACTGCGCGGTGAAGTCCACGGAGCCCGCGGCCGGCGACGTGCGGATCACCTGGCCAGGCGTGGTGCTCGGCAGGTAGAGCCAGAGCGACTGCCCGTCGGCGACGATGCGGTCGCCCTTGGGGTCGCTGAAGTTGATGCTGATGCGGTCGCGTCCGCGCTGCTGGTACTCCCCCCGCGCCTGTTCCCGGCCACCGGTGAGCGGGTTGGTGACGCTCTGCTCGAAGGTCGCCCGGACGGTCGTGACCTTGGCCCAGGCGGCGACGGCGCGGTCGACGGCAGCGGTTGGGGCCTGCGCTCCTGCGGCGGACCCGGGCGTCGCCAGGGCGAGCGCGGCGGCTGCGACGGCAAACGTGGCGGTGCGAAGCGAGAAAGTGATCATGCCCTGCTTACCCGGCCGCGTGGGCAGGCGTTCCCATCCGGGCCGCATCCGCCGGTGCGGCGACCCCGGCACCCAGGCTCCGCCCGATCACCGTGGCGATCGCGCGCACCTCGGTCACGAGCTGCTGGAACTGCTCGGGGTGGAGCGACTGCCCCCCGTCCGACATCGCGCGGTCGGGATTGGGGTGCACCTCGACCATGATGCCGTCGGCGCCGGCGGCGACGGCGGCGCGCCCCATCGGGATCACCTTGTCGCGCAGCCCCGTGCCGTGGCTGGGGTCGGCGATCATCGGCAGGTGGGAGAGCCGCTGGACGAGCGGAATCGCCGTCAGGTCAAACAGGTTGCGCGTGAGCTGGTCGAAGCTGCGGATGCCGCGCTCACAGAGGATCACCTGGTCGTTCCCCTCGGCCAGGATGTACTCGGCGCTCAGCAGGAGGTCGGTGATCGACGCCGCCATGCCGCGCTTGAGCAGCACCGGCTTGCCGATGCGCCCCACGGCGCGCAGCAGCGAGTAGTTCTGCATGTTGCGCGCGCCCACCTGGATGCAGTCGGCATACTCGGCGACGAGGTGCGCCCCTTCCTCGTCGAGCGCCTCGGTGACGATGGGCAACCCGGTCTCGCGGCGGGCGAGGTCCAGCAGTTCGAGCCCCTGCTTTCCCATCCCCTGGAAGGAGTACGGGGAGCTGCGCGGCTTGAACGCCCCCCCGCGCAGTGCCGTGCCTCCCGCCGCCGCGACGATGCGCGCCGCGGCGAGGATCTGCTCCTCCGACTCGACCGAGCAGGGACCGCCGATGACGTGCACCTCGGTGCCACCGAAGCTGACGCCGGGGGCGATCGTCACGATGGTGTTCTCGGGACGCCACTCGCGCGAGACCTGCTTGTACGCCTTGGTGACGTGGATGACGTGCGCCACGCCCTCCAGCGACTCGATGCGCGATCCGTTGACGCGCCCGTCGTTGCCGACGAGGCCAATGGCCGTGCGCTGCGCGCCGGGCATCGGGCGCGCCTGGTAGCCCATGTCTTCTATCGTCTTCACGACGCGCTCGACCTGCTCCTTCGTCGCGCCGTGCTGCATCACGACCAGCATTATCCGTCCTCGAGATCGATGTGCCACCCGTCGGTCGCCAACGTGACGGGCCCGGCGTACTGCGTCCCCACGATGCCGGCGATGTCCACGTCGAGCACCGGCGGATAGAAATGCGTCAGCACCAGCCGCCGCGGCAGCGCACTCGCCGCGAGCGATGCGCACCCCTCGGGCGTAAGGTGCGCGGGCATCGCCATCGCCGCCGGGAGCGAGCATTCGCACAGCAGGATGTCGCACCCCTTCGCCCACTCGCCAAGCCCGTCGTCGCCACCGGTATCCCCGGTATACACCACCCGTCGCGAACCGTGCTCGACGGAATATGCCACACTCTCGGGCGTATGTGGTACGGCACGGCTGCCGAGCGAGACGCCATCACCCAGGTCGAGGGTGTCGCCGGCGGTGATCTCGCGCACTGTCACGGGGAAGCCAGGGGCGGTGAGCCACTCGCCGAACCCGTGCGCCAGTCGCGCCAGCAGGTCGAGGGTGCCGACTGGCCCGATGAGCTCGACCGGCTGTGACCGTCCAGGCAACCGCCCGTAGCGCCAGGCGAAGAAGAGCGTGGGCAGGTCGCCGAAGTGGTCGGGGTGAAAGTGGGTCAGCGCGACATGCGTGATCCCCATCCAGTCCACCCCCGCCTCGGCGAGGCGGTGGGTCACGCCGCTGCCACAGTCGAGGAGGAGGCGCACCCTTCCCGCCTCCACGAGGTGGCCCGCGCACACGCGGCCCGGCGCGAGCGCGACCGTTCCCGTGCCGAGCGTGGTGAGGCGCATCAGCCCCGTGTGGTCATGCGGCGCCGACCGTCGCGGCCTCGTCGGCCGCTTCCTCCACCGGACTCCCCTTCATCCGCACGCTGACGAGCGACGAGACGCCCGGCTCCTGCATCGTGACGCCGTACACCGAGTCGGCCGCCCCCGTCGTCGTGCGCGGGTTGTGCGTGATCACGACGAACTGCGTCCGCTGCTTGAACTCGTTCAGCATCGTCACGAAGCGGCCGATGTTCGCGTCGTCGAGCGGCGCGTCCACTTCGTCGAGGAGGCAGAAGGGGCTCGGCTTGGTGAGGAAGATGCCGAACAGCAGCGACAGCGCGACGAGCGCGCGCTCACCGCTCGACAGCAGGTGGATGCGCTGCGTGCGCTTGCCGCGCGGCGATGCGTGGATCTCGATGTCGCAGTCGAGCGGGGCATCGGGGTTCTCGAGGCGAAGGTCGCACTCGCCGCCGCCAAACAGCGTCATGAAGATCTGGCGGAAGTTCTCGCGCACCTGGGTGAACGTCGCGAGGAAGAGCTCGCGGGCCGTGCCGTCGATCTCGCGGATCGCCTGCAGCAGCTCCGCCTTCGCGTCGGCGAGGTCGGCCCGCTGGCCAGACA
>JACDHQ010000166.1 GCA_013820975.1 Gemmatimonadaceae bacterium | reverse complement strand
GAACGGGGCGTAGGCCGGGCCGGTCACGGAGGGAAAGGCCGATGTCACGGCATGCATCCCGCCCTCGTCGCGCATGCGCGCGAGGGCGGGGAGGCGGCCGGAGTCGATCTCCGAGGCGAAGGTGTCGGGGCGCGCGCCGTCAGCGACGAGGACGACGACGGACATCAGCCCGGGCGGGAATGCGTCACCGTGGGAAATATAGCCCGGCACCCGGCCCTCGTCTTGCGGGGCCCACACGGCTACAATGCACCCGTCGCGACTCGCGCGGCGTACCTCCTACGGACCGATCCATGGCGTCTCGCAAATCCACGGCGCGCAAGGCGCCTGCACGAACCTTTGGCGCGAAGCAAGCGGCCGCGACGAAGAAGCCCGCATCGAAGAAGCCCGCACCGAAGAAGCCCGCACCGAAGAAGCCCGCACCGAAGAAGCCTGCGACGAACAAGGCTGCCGCGCCCGGGAAGCCTGCTGTGGCCGCGAGGAAGCGACCGGCCCATGCGTACACCGAGAAGGTGCCATCGACCGGCACCAGGCGCGGCCCGCGCACGGCGACTGGCAAGCGCGCCAACCCCGAGACGCTCGCGCGTGCCGCGGAGGAGTCGCGCGAGTACCTCCGCGAGCGGACGGAGGACGGGCACCGCGCCCAGGGGCGCACCCCGCCGTCCGAAGGCCCGGTGCGCAAGGCCGGCGGCGCGACGAGCAAGGTCGTGGACGAGTCGATCCGCAGCGCATACCGCCCCGAAACGGAGGACGAGAAGTTCCTGCAGGCCCCCGGCGAGGCCGCCCTCCACGGGATCGACTTCACGCGCACCGATCCCTGGCGCCTCATGCGCATCCAGGCCGAGTTCATCGAGGGGTTCGACACCCTCGCGTCGGTGAAGCGCGGCGTCAGCATCTTCGGCTCGGCGCGCACCGACCCGAGCGACCCGCAGTACGAGATGGCGCGCGAGGTGGCCCGCATCCTGGCGGAGGCCGGCTTCTCGATCATCACCGGCGCAGGCCCCGGCATCATGGAAGCGGCCAACGAAGGCGCACGCCTCGGCGGCGGTCCCTCGATCGGCTGCAACATCGAGCTGCCCTTCGAGCAGGGAGCCAATCCCTACGTCGATACGCTCATCAACTTCCGCTACTTCTTCGTGCGGAAGACGATGTTCATCAAGTACTCCAACGCGTTCATCATCTTCCCGGGTGGGTTCGGCACGCTTGACGAGGCCTTCGAGGCGCTGACGCTCATCCAGTGCGGCAAGATCTCGCAGTTCCCGATCATCCTGATGGGAAGGCACTACTGGGCAGGGCTCATCCGCTGGCTCCAGTCCCGCGTGCTCGGCGAGCGCAAGATCAGCCCGGGCGACATGGACCTGATGCTGCTCACCGACGACCCGCGTGAAGCGGCGAATGCCGTGATCGCCGCGTACAACTCGACCGGCGAGCACAACGAGCTGCCCTAGCCGCCGGCACGCCGCACGGCGGGCACGCCGCGCTGCGGGCACGGCACGTCACACATCGCGAGGAGCACGAAGATGCCAGGCAAGAAGGGCGACGATCAGGAACGTGGGCGTGGCGGCTTCAAGGCGAGCCGCCATGGTGACGGCAAGCAGAAAGCCTCAGCCGCCGGCAACAAGGCCGACCAGAAGAAGAGCGCCGAGGCGCGCGAGCGCGAAGGCGTGCAGCACACGTCGCACGAGGGGTCGCGCTTCCTCGCCGGCAAGCGCATCGCGCCGAATGCCATCAATGGGACCGAGACGGCGGCCGACCTGATCGACAACGCCTTCCTCGCCTACAATGCGGGACGGCTGCGCGAGGCCTGCCACCTCTTCACGCAGAAGATGCTCGAGGAGGACGTCACCGTCGGCCTGACGCTCACCGGCGCGCTCACCCCCGCCGGCATCGGCATGGCGGCGATCATCCCGCTCATGGAGGGGGGCTACGTCGACTGGATCATCTCGACCGGCGCCAACCTCTATCATGACGCGCACTTCGGCCTCGGCCTCGCGATGCACCGCGGCAACCCGTCGGAGTCCGACGTCGTGCTGCGGGAAGAGGGCATCGTCCGCATCTACGACATCTTCTTCGACTACGACGTCCTGCTCTCGACCGACGCCTTCTTCCGCAAGATCATCCAGGGTCCGGAGTTCCAGCGGACGATGTCGAGCGCCGAGTTCCACTGGCTCTGCGGCAAGTACATCCGCGAGCGCGAGAAGGCCCTCGGCATCGGCAACCGGTCGCTGCTCGGCGTCGCGTACGAGTGCGGCGTGCCGATCTACACGTCGTCGCCCGGCGACTCATCGATCGGCATGAACATCGCCGCGCTCGCGCTCGCGGGGAACAAGTGCATCATCAACCCCAACGACGACGTGAACGAGACGGCGTCGATCGTCCTCTCGGCCAAGCGCGGCGGGGGAAAGAGCGGGGTGCTCATCTGCGGCGGCGGCTCGCCCAAGAACTTCGCGCTGCAGACCGAGCCGCAGATCCAGGAAGTGCTCGGCATCGATGAGAAGGGGCACGACTACTTCCTGCAGATCACCGACGCGCGTCCCGATACGGGCGGGCTCTCGGGTGCGACACCGGCCGAAGCGGTGAGCTGGGGGAAGATCGATCCCGACCGCCTCCCCGACGCGGTCGTCTGCTACCTCGACTCGACCGTCGCGCTCCCGCTGCTCACGGCGTACACGCACGCACGCCGGCCGAAGCGCGCGCTGCGCCGGCTCTATGACCGACGCGAGGAGATGATGGACCTGCTCCGCACCGAGTTCGCGAATGCCAATGGCGAGCCGGCCGCATCGGAGGATACCGACAGTTTCCTCCCGATGCACAGGTGAAGAAAGGGGACACCCTGCTGTACCGGGTACTTCAGCAGGGGGAATCGGGACCGACATCCGGTCCACGCTAAATCAGGGGCGACAGCGCACATGACTGTGCCGAGTGGCAGTCAGCGCGGCAAGGGGACGGGAATCCAGCCGCGTGGGGCGAGCGCTGCGCCGATGAGCCCACCGATCACCGCATTGGCGGCGATGGCGCCGATGTATTCGTCTGTCGCGAGCGATCCCTTGGATACGTCGATGCCCCCAAACACGACGGCGATGCCGCCGAGGAGCCCGGCACCGATGACGGCGCCGCGCTTGCGGTCGCGCGGGCCGCGAACCTCCACGCGTGCCACCGTCTGCACCGGCATTGCTCGGCGCATCCGTTCGGAGCCCACCGCGACCGCAAGGGTGTCGCGCGTCAACGATACGAACCGCCCGGTCACTCGCGCTCCGGCGCCCGGTACCAGCGTCGCGCGCACCTCCGCATCAGGCGCGATCGTGACCGCCACGCCCTCCTGCGCCACCGCGGATTCTACTGCGATGATGCCGAAGGTGAGCGCGAGGGCGGCGCTCCGCAGCCGGCGAAGCGTTCCGCGGAGCACCAAGGGGATCCCATTGGTCATCGCAGGCTGCTCAGCATGACGTCACGCCACCGCTCGGGCGCCAGCACCGCGCCGGCGATCGCGCCGATCGGTGCACCAATGACCAGCCCGCCGAGTCGCCCCCATGCCTCTGCATCCTGCGTATTGCCGCCCTTCGCCATGATGCCGCCCACCACCGGACCGATGATCGCACCGGCGCCGGCGCCGATCCACATCCATTTCATTCGCTCGCGTCCGCTCGAGACCTCGAGCCGCTGCACCGCGGGGAATGGCAGCGCAAAGTGCAGGTTCCCACCGCGGCCCGCGACGCGAATGGTGTCGCCGAAAGCGGAGATGAAGGTCCCGGTCATCCGTTCGGGCAGCACCGACGGCGCCGTGACGCGGACGGTGCTGCCCGCACCGACGTAGGCGGGGCTGCTTCGCTGTGCGAAGGCAACGGATGGGGCCAGGAGGATCCCGGCGAGTATCAGGACAGGGCGATGCATATGGATTCCCGTGAAGGCCGACTGCGAAGTTGCGCTCGAAGCCGGCACGCCGCAACTCGGCCGAAGTCGTCCGTGGCGAGCCCCTACGCTCCGCCCGCCACCCGCGTGGCAAGGATCGTCTGCACGAGCTGCAGCTTCGAGTACTCATTGAACGACACGTAGTATTCCGCCGGCTCGCGCCCGAGCACCGAGTCGCGGATCGACCTTGCCGATTCGCCGGCCGCCGCCCGCCGCTCGATCTCGGCGATCGTTTCCTCCAGCCAGTCGGCCTTGGCGCGTAATGCGGCCGCCGGAGTCGGCACCGATCCGCGGTGGGCGTCAAACATCCGCGCCGGGTCGAGTGCGGCGAGCCGCCGCAGCGACGCGACGAGCGCGCGTGGCGCTTCCGAGTGGTGCGCCACCTTCACGCGCACGCCGAGGAACAGGTCGCCACTGAACAGCGTGCCCGTTTCATTGTCCCATACGACGTGGTGATCGGGCGCGTGACCGGGCGCGTGAATCACCTCCATTCCCGGCGGCAGCTCGACCGCACCGCTCGCCTGTCGTCCGGCATCGGGCGCCAGCGGGATCGGAGATCCCCAGGTGAAGCGGCGATACCACGGAATTGCGCCGAGCTCGGCGAACGCCTGCCGCGTCACTGGCGCGATCCACACCGGCACGCCGCGTTCCTGGAGCAGGCCTGCATTCCCGCTGTGATCTTCGTGCGCATGTGTGAGCACGGCGGCCTGCAGGCCGTCTGCCGAGCCGTGCAGGAAGGTGCGGCGCGCATTCCGCAGCCACCCGTCGAGCGCCGGGGCCGCCCCTGCAAACCCCGTGTCGATCAGCACCCCGCGGGCGAAATAGGCGCTCACCTGGTAGCCGGCCGCGCGCGTCCGCCAGCTGCGCATCTGCAGCTGTGCGACGTCGCCGTGGGACACGATTTCGAGCATCCTGCAAGATACGGTTCCAACCGCCGCGGCCGTCATTCCCCTGCCGGTGATTGCCCCGCTCAGGGCGGGGGCTATCTTGCAGAAGGCAACAGCGCCCGGCCTCACCCGCCGGGCGCTGCCATTTTTTCACCTTCTGGGCGGCACCGGGCAGTCGTTCCCGGCCCGAGCCCAGTACCCCCGAGTTGGACAGGCGATGATCGAAGAACTGATGCGCAAGCTCGCCCGCGAGGCCGAGGCCCTGCAGACGGAGCTGAACGTCACGATCCCGAACGAGATTCGGAAGGCCGTGGAGCTCGGGGACCTCAAGGAGAACAGCGAGTACAAGGCTGCCCTCGAGCGCCAGCAGTTCGTGCAGGCCCGCCTCGGCCAGCTGCATGAGCGGCTGAGCAAGCTCGCGTCGATCGACGTGGCGCAGATTCCCACCGACAAGGTCGGCCTCGGCTCGCGCATCACCGTCGTCGACGAGAAGACGAAGGAGCAGGAGGTCTACCACCTCGTCTTCGGCGATTCGGTGGAGTTCGAGGAAGGGCAGGTCACCATGTCCTCGCCGATCGGCCGTGCGCTGCTCGGCAAGGAGGTGGGTGAGGATGTGTTCCTCCGCCTTCCGACGATGACCCGCAGGCTCAAGGTCGTGGGGCTGCAGACGATACACGACACGGCTTGAGAGTCGTCTCACGGGTGAGAGCCGGGACCCGACCGTGAGACGGCCGCACGCTGTATCGTCTCACGGGTGAGAGCCGGGACCCGACCGTGAGACGAAAACACGACGTGTCGTCTCACGGTGGCGAGTCGGTTCTCGACCGTACGACGACAACCGGCTGTGTCGTCTCACGGCGGCGAGTCGGTTCTCGACCGTACGACGACAACCGGCTGTGTCGTCTCACGGTGGCGAGT
>JACDHQ010000165.1 GCA_013820975.1 Gemmatimonadaceae bacterium | reverse complement strand
CGCCTGCACGTCGGGGAGTTCCGATATGGCCGCACCGTTATCGACGCCCACACCCGTGTCGGCGGTCGCCGCGTCGGCGGTCGCCGTGTCGGCGGCGGGGGCGCCGCGAGCGCAGCCGGCCGCCGCCGCGATGACTGCGGCGAGCAGCACCCACATGGTCGTCACTCCCATTTCCACGCGCATCATTGCACCCGCAGGATCGAGAGTCGCAGCGGCGAGCTCGCCGGTAGCGGTCCACCACTTCCGGTCACGACCTCGACGAACTGTCGTCCGTCCTGCGTCCCGGAGATCTCGACGTAAATCGCGCCCCCACCGCGCAGCTGGACGGCCGGTGTCGTGAATGTCCCGAAGCCCACCGCGCGCACCTGCAACGGCGCCGCACTGCTGAAATACCCCGGAAGGTCGAGATTGAACCCGGCCCACATGTCGGGTGTGTTCCATGACGGGATGGTGATCCGCGACCCGGCCGGGAATGCCTCCCCGATGGCGTCATCCGCATACAGCGCCAGCATGAAACGCGTCTGCAGGTAGGACGCAGGCTGCTGGGCGTGACGTGATACGCTGGTGAGCCCGCTGAGCGACCGCTCCTGCGTCAGCGCGCGGAAGAAGCCCGCCTCGTCGCCCGCGAACTGGTCGGCCGCCCATCGTGCGAACAGCCAGCCGCTGCCGTAGGTGCTCAGCTCGAAGTTCGGGCTCATGAAGAACGACTTTGTCTCGACGGCACGGTAGAAGCTGTACAGGAAGGCATACATGTCGAACATCACGAACGGGACGTCACCGCACCCGCCGGCCAGCGGACGAAACTCGCAGAACCCCGTGCCTTGATAGCCGGCATTGCCGCGGAATGGCGCACCAGGCGGTGCGTAGATGGCGCGGCCATAGAGCTCGGATGCCACCTGCGCGGTGCCCTCTTCGAGCCACGCCTCCTCGGCGACGACGGCATTGCCCGCAATGCGTGCCGCGATCGACGCGATGTGCTTGGTCTCGTGAACGACGGTGGAGCGCATCCACCGACGCCATCCTTCACGATGGTCCAGGTCGGTCGAAAGGCCGGTGGTCCTCGTCGGCACTCGAGCGTAGAAGATCTCTGCCTGGTTGCTGGCCGCGACCGAGGGGTCCATCGTCGGCGGGAAGAAGTCGCACGCCGTGACGAAGCCGGCGATTCCGTCGCCAATCTCGTTCACGGCCGGCGTGAACAGCATCACAACCCGGCCGTTCTGGTCGAGCTCCGCGTCGAGGGCGAGGGGGTCGCCGAAGTTGGCACGGACGACGTCGTACATGATCGCGTCGAACTCCGCGCCGATCGCGGCGTAGTCGCCGTCCATCGTCCGCGCGAGCGGTGCATTGGTGGCCTCGAGGACGACACTGCGGCTTCCGACGTAGACGACCCTGGCCTCCACGCTGCGGAATGCGGCGCAGGTACCCACGTTCGCGACTTTCAGGAACGTCGTGGCTCCGACCTCGAGCGGCACTGGCGCGCGCAGCGCCGCTTCCCCCGCCGCCGACTGTGCGCGCCGCGCCTGCTGCATCGCAAGGCGCGGCGCACCCACGCGCTGGACGATGCGACGCAGGTCGTCGAGGCGGTCGATGTGCTCCAGCGACCCGGCCGCCCCCCGGCGGCGGCCGGCCGTCACCGGCGACGCTCCGGGGCGCCTCGGTGGAGCGTCGGCCCGCGCCAGAGCGGGCGATGCAGCAGGCCCACCGTCACGGCTCCCGCGGACCATCACCGACGCCTGGTTCCCGGGCACCTGGGAGGTACTCACCACGTTGAACAGGTACGTCCCGCCTGTCGCCGGCAGCTCCGTGCAGCGTGCGTCACCGGCGGACTCGAGGAACTGCGCCTCACCGACCGCAAGCTCCCGCAGCAGCGCACGCTGGAGCGCATGCGCTACTGCCGCCGATCCACCGAGGGTCGTCACCACGACCGGCGCATCACGATTGGCGGCGCAGGGATAGGTCCCCAAGCGCACCGTGATCGACGTCGGCGTGGTGGACACGAGCGTCGCTGCCACGCCATCGACCACCACCTGCACCTCGGCGGGGTTCGACGAAAAGCCGATCCCGGTGATCGTGACGGTCTCACCGGGCACCATCGGCCGTGGCGTCACCGATGCGATCACCGGCTGCGCGACGGGAATCACCGTGACCGTGACCGACCCGGTGATGCCTTCACTCGACGCGGAGATCGTCGCGATCCCTGCGCCCACGCCGGTCACCAGTCCGTTCGCCGACACGGTGGCGACCGCAGGATTGGACGTCGTCCACTCCACCAGGCGCACGACCACGGCGCCCACGCCGTCGCTCACCGTTGCGCTGAACTGCGACGTGCCGCCGATGCCGATTACCTGCGCCGGCGCCGTGAGCGAAATCGCGTGCACGGGGTACACGACCGTGACGACGGTTGCCGCCTGCCGCGTATCCGAGGTCGCCGTGATGCGCGTGACCCCAGCAGCGATGCCCGTCACGCGCCCCGTCGCATCCACGCGCGCCACGCTGGGATCGCTGCTCGCCCACGCGATCGGGCGATCGACGGCAGCGCCAGCAGCATCGAACGCGGCGGCCGCGAGGAGGATGGTGCCGCCGATGCGAAGGAGCCCGTCGGGCACCGTCATCGCGACCGACGCCACCGGGGACGGATCCGGCTCGGTCGTCCCCCCCTGCCGGTCGATCGTGCATGCCGAGAGGAGGCCGAGCGCGACCCCGAGGCCGAGCGCGGCGCGGGTGCCCGTGCGCAACATGCCGATTCGGGACGTGCCGGGGCTGGCACGCAGCGGGGCGAGCGACAAGGCGGCTCCGGGCAAAGTCTCCTCCTGGCGGGTGCCCGGAGGGCGGTCGCCTTAATGATACGCGCGGGGATGGTATCTTCCAGCATTGCCGCCAGCCTCCGCCTCATGCTCCAGTCCGTGACCGAACCGACCAAGCCCCTGATTCGCGCCGCCCGGCGCCTCCCGGTGAACCGTACTCCCGTGTGGTTCATGCGACAGGCGGGGCGCGTGCTTCCGGAATACCGTGAGATCAAGAAGCGATACTCGCTGCTCGAGATCTCGGCACAGCCGGAGCTCTGTGCGCAGGTGACCCTGCAGCCGCTGGCCCGGATGCCGCTCGACGCGGCAATCGTCTATGCGGACATCATGACGCCGCTGGTCGGGATCGGCGTGGACCTCGACATCAAGCCGGAGATCGGTCCCGTGATCGCGTCCCCGATCCGTGACCGCGCCGGTGTTGAGCGCCTCCGCGCGCTCGAACCGGAGGCGGACGTGCCGCACCTGCTCGAGACGCTGCGGCTCGTGCGCCGCGAGTTGAAGCCCGACCAGGCGTTGATCGGGTTCGCGGGCGCGCCATTCACGCTGGCCTCGTATCTCATCGAAGGGCGCGGGACACGGACGTTCGTGGAGACGAAGGCCCTGATGTACGGCGAATCCGGTGTCTGGCACGACCTGATGTCACGGCTGGCCGGGAACACGATCTCCTATCTTCGCGCCCAGGTGGACGCGGGCGCTGAGGCAGTGCAGCTCTTCGACTCGTGGGCCGGTGCGCTCGCGCCGAACGACTACGCCGAGTTCGTCGCGCCGTACTCCCGGCAGATCATCGATGGCGTGCGTCCGGCGGGCGTCCCGATCATCCACTTCGCAATGGGCGCCTCGACGTACCTCCCCCAGGTGCGGGAAGCGGGAGCGGACGTGATCGGCATCGACTGGCACATCGCGCTCGACAGCGCCTGGGACATCGTCGGGCACGACCGAGCCGTGCAGGGCAACCTGGACCCCGCCGTCCTGCTCGCGCCGTGGGACCGCGTCGCGGAGCGCGCGCGCGACGTGTTGCGCCGTGCCGCCAACCGCCCCGGCCACATCTTCAACCTCGGCCACGGGCTGCATCCGACGATCCCGGTGGCGAACGTGGAGCGCCTCGTGGACTTCGTGCACGAGCAGTCGGCCCGATGACCCAGAACGGACAGGACATGGACGCCATTCTCGTGATGGCCTACGGCTCGCCGCAGCGCCCCGAGGACGTCGAGCCGTACTACACGCACATCCGCCGCGGTCGCGCGCCGTCGCCCGAGCAGCTCACGGACCTGCTGGCCCGGTACGCACGCGTCGGCGGGGTGACCCCCCTGCACCGCCACACCGACGCGGTCGTTGACCGCCTGCGCGAGATGCTGGCGGCCGAGGGGACGCCGCTGCCGGTGTATGTGGGGATGAAGCACTGGCACCCGTTCGTGAAAGAAGCAGTGCAGCGGATGTCCGACGACGGCATCCGTCACGCGCACGCGATCGTGCTGGCGCCGCACTACTCCCGGCTGAGCATCGGCGAATACCGCAAGTATCTCGACGAGGCGATTGCCACGCTCGCCGAGCCGATGACGGTCGACCTGGTCGAGAGTTGGCATCGGCAGCCCGAATTCATCGCGATGATGGCAGACCTGGTGCGCGGCGGCCTCGAGAAGTTCGCGCCGGATGAGCAGAGCGATGTGCGGGTGGTGTTCAGCGCCCATTCGCTGCCGATGCGCATTCGGACATGGGGAGACCCATACGAGAGCGAGCTGCGGGCGAGCGCGCGAGTGGTCGCCGAGCAGGTCGGGCTGGCACAGTGGGACTGGGCCTGGCAGAGCGCGGGCGCGACCGGTGAGCCCTGGCTCGGCCCCGACATCCTCGACTTCCTGAAGGAGCTCGCCGACCAGGGAGTGAAGCGCGTGCTCCAGGTGCCGATCGGCTTCGTGTCGGAGCACCTGGAGGTGCTCTTCGACATCGACCTCGAGGCGCGCCAGCGTGCAGCGGAGCTGGGGATGCGCCTCGAGCGCTCCGAGCTGCCGAACGCACGCCCCGGGTTCATCACCGCGGTCCGCGCGGCACTGCGCGACCAGCCGGTGAACGCCGCTGTGCAGTCCTCGATCGCGCGATGATTCCTCGTATCCCGGCTCGGCGCGCACGGCCTGTCGCATGCCGCGGGATCGCCGTCCTCGCCGCCACGCTGCTGCTCGTCGCTGACACCACGTCCCTGGGAGCGCAGGCGCCGGCATCCCCGCACTCGCGGGCGCCGTATTCCTCGCTGACGGTTTCAGTCGCGGCATCCCGGCAGGCGAGTTCCGGCCGCCTCGACGACTACTGGGATGCGGGGCGCGGCGTGCGCATCGACATTCACACCCCGTTCTACCTCGGTGACGCGGGGCTGACCGCCACGACGCTTCGGTATGCGACCCGCACCGCCAGCCAGCCGGGGTTTCGCGCGATCGTCGCCGGCGCGAACTGGCGGTTCCCGATCGGGACGACGGCGCGCCTCCGCCCCGCGCTCTCCGTCGAAGCCGGCAACTTCATGACGATCTTCGACGGCGACCAGCCCAAGGGGCTTGGCAAGGAGAGCGAGATCTACGCCGGCGGAGGTGCGTCGCTCGGCGTCGCGATCGCCGCCGGCACCGCGGCGGTGTTCGGCGCCGATGCGCGCCATGTCTTCACCAGCACCCCCATCCGGATGGTATCGCTGCATGCCGGGATCGCGCACACCTTCGCGACGCCAGGCTGGCTCAGGGCGGTGATCGAATGAGCCGCATGTGGGTGACGCCACGGCTGCTCGCCGCCGTTGGGATCCTGTTCGCGATACCCGCATCGGCGGCCGGCCAGGGAGCGCAGGTCATCTCCCGCGCGGAGCTCGATGCGGGAGGCTGGACGCGGTTGTCGGAACTCTTCTTCGCCGTCCGTGGCGTCACGCGCACGTCGGTGGACGGCTT
>JACDHQ010000164.1 GCA_013820975.1 Gemmatimonadaceae bacterium | reverse complement strand
CCTTCGGGCTCGATGCGACCGTGATCGCCGAGACGCTCAAGGAGGTCGCGAACTGCCGTCGTTCGGGGATCATGATCAACACCTTCATGCTCGCGCGTGACCGCGCGCTCGTCGAGTTCGTGCAGCGCGTGTGTGAGATCAGCCGGGGCAAGGCCTACTTCACGTCCACGATGACGCTCGGGCAGTTCATCCTCATGGACTTCCTGCGCCGGAAGACGCGATCGGTAGCGTAAAAGCAGCTATCAGCTATCAGCTATCAGCTGATTCGGACTATCGCGGCGGCGGAGTGGTGACGAGCGTCGCGGTGAGGCCGAGGATGAACAGGCTCACGGCCACCTCGACGGCGAGGGTCCACTGCAGGTGCCGCGCAGTGCGATCATCGCCGGCGGCGGCGGCCATGAGCCGCGGGTGCACGCGGAACCAGTGGTAGGCACCGAGGAGGGCGGTGAACGCCACGAGGTAGACCTTGAAGAGCAGCAGGTCGCCGTAGTTCGACGCCATCAGGTCGCGCCAGGTGCCCACGCGCAGCCAGCCGGACACCACGCCGCTGAACACGACGAGCGCGATCGACGGCACCGCGAGCGCGTGGAACGCGCCGACGAGCCATGCCATCGCGGCGGCGCGGTCGCCGGGCGGCTGCGCCAGGGCGGCTGGAGACGCGGCGAGTGCGAGCCCAGCGACCCCTCCGACCCACGCCGACGCGCCGATGACATGCAGCCAGTCGGCGAGCACCGCCAGCGGCATCAGCGACACCGCGCTGGCGGCATGTCCGGTCATCGCAGGGCCGATCGCGGCAGCCAACGCCGCAACGCCGAGGGCGAGGTCACCGCCGCGGGGCGCCGGGGCCCCCGTCGCGGCGCGCGCCGCCCGCTGGCGATACAGGAGAACGACCAGGAGCATCGCCATTGCGGCTGCCGCAATGACCCAGGCGCGCCCCCACCCAGTCGCCGCCGTTCGCGCAAGCGAGCCCGGCGACATGCCGCCACTGCCGCCGTGCAGCGTCTGCGACTCGATCGCGAACCGCGAAACGGACGCGGCGAGGAACATCGCCGCCCCACCGGTGCCGAGGATGGTCACGCGCCGCACGGCATCGGCGATGAACCGCTCATGCGCGGCGCCGCCTCGCCCGGTCCGCAGCACCCCCAACAGCAGGGCGACGGCGCCGAGCGCGGTCACCAGCGCCGTAAGCTCTACCCATCGCACCGGACGTGATGCCCGCGCGAACTGTGACGCGCTCCGGGTGGACCGACCCTCCGGTCCCGCTTCGGCGGAGACGGCACCGCCCGTGACCGTGCGTCCGGCAGTGCCCGCCCCCCACGCGCTCGAGTCCACGACGCTCGGCATTTCGGCATGCGGGATCGTGCCATCGGGGGCCGCAAGCATGAAGCGAAACGTCCCCCGCATCGGATGCCCGTCCCTGCCGACGGTTTCCCACGCCACCGTGTAGTGGTCCGGGCGGAGAGTCATCGGCACCGGCACGACGATGAGCCCCGGCTCGCTGCCCCGCACGGGGGCACCCAGCGCCATCCGCGCACCGGCGCTGCCGCGCAGCGCGACCTGCGTGAAGTGGGCCTCCATCCCCCCCTCGAACCAGAGCCGCAGCTCCCGCGGCGACGAGGTGACGACCGCATCCACGGCCGGCTCGCTGCGGGCGAGTCGGGTGTGCATCGGCATGAGGAGGGCGACCAGGAGCGGAAGGGTCAGGTGCAGCATCGGATCCGGTCGAGGGGGCGGGACGCCTCGCGAGGCGGGCACCGGAACGTACATTGTGTGGCATGCGTGATGAAACCGGAATCCGTTCGCCATGCGGCTAGCGCCCCTTCTCGCCGTCGCGGCGGGGAGCGCCATTGGCGGCGCCGCCCGCTACGCGGTCGCCATCGCCCTCGCATCGCGCTCGACGACCTTCCCGGCCGGCACCCTCACCGTCAACGTGGCAGGCGCCTTTGTGCTCGGCCTGGTCGTGCGGTCGCTCGCCGAGCCCGGCGCGGCAGGCGGAGCCACAACGATGACGTGGTTGTTCCTCACCGTTGGCGTCTGCGGCGGCTTCACGACGTATTCGGCCTTCGCACTCGACACCGTTCGCATGTTGCAGGGGGCCCAGGCGCCCCGTGCGGCGCTGTACATGGCGCTGAGTGTGGGGTTGACGGTGCTGGCGGTCTACGCCGGGCTCATGGCCGGGTTCATGGCCTTGCGGCTGGCAGGGCGGGCCAGCTAGCGCCGCGTATCTTTCGGCCGATGATTCCCGCCCGACGACTCCCAGGGAACGAGCACCCACGATGATCGAGACACTCCCCATCCTTGCAATCGGATTCGCTCTCGGCATGGGGCACGCGACCGATGCCGATCACGTGGCGGCGGTCACCACGATCGTCAGCCGCGAGCGGGCTGTCGGGCGCGCCGCGTCGATCGGTGCATTGTGGGGCATCGGCCACACGGCGACGATCGTGCTCGTCGGGGGCGCCATCATCCTGTTCAACCTGGTGATCCCGCCCCGGCTCGGCCTCGCTCTCGAATTCGCGGTCGCGTTGATGCTCATCACGCTCGGCATCGTGACGCTCCGCGCGCGCGACGACAGCGGCGTGGAGCGCAGCCCCATGCGTCCCGTCGGCGTGGGGTTCGTCCACGGCCTTGCGGGGTCGGCGTTCGTCGCGATGCTGGTGCTGCAGACGATTCCCTCGCCGGCGGCAGGAGTCCTCTACCTGCTGATATTCGGGATCGGCACCATCGCCGGGATGGCACTCGTCACCACGGCGATCGCGGTGCCGTCGGCCTATGCCGCCTCGAAGGTGATCGCGATGCGCCGGTATATCCGCCTCGGCGCCGGCGCGCTCAGCATCATCTTCGGCGTGCTGCTCGCGCAC
This sequence comes from Gemmatimonadaceae bacterium, assembly GCA_013820975.1. Taxonomy (GTDB): domain Bacteria; phylum Gemmatimonadota; class Gemmatimonadetes; order Gemmatimonadales; family Gemmatimonadaceae; genus JACDHQ01. The sequence goes on along the minus strand of JACDHQ010000164.1, from coordinate 2,862 downwards.
GAGGTGGGGATCACTGGCGGGCTGTTCACGGGCGACGTGCAGTGGACGCCGCACTGACTTGCGGTCACTGACTCACGCCCCCGTTTTTCGGCGGAAGCTGCACGCCTGGTTCCGGGCGAACGGGCGGGACCTCCCCTGGCGAAAGACGCGCGATCCGTACGCAGTCCTCGTCTCGGAGCTCATGCTCCAGCAGACCCAGGTCTCGCGCGTCGTCGATTACTACGCGCGCTTCCTCGATCGATTCCCCACCGTGCACGATGTGGCGCGCGCGCGCCCCGCGCACGTTCGCGAGGCATGGGCAGGGCTCGGCTACTACGCGCGGGCGCGCAACCTCCATGCGCTCGCCCGCACGGTCACCGACCGCGGGCGCGCCGCGGGCGCGACGTTTCCGCGAACGGCGGCCGACCTGCGTGAACTCCCAGGGGTGGGCGCCTACACGGCGGGCGCCGTGGCCTCATTTGCCTTTGAGCAGCGGGCGGCGCTCGTGGACACCAACGTTGCGCGGGTGCTCGCGCGTGTGTTCGCACCGCGGCTCGATCCCAAGCGGGCCCGCGACCAGCGCACGCTGTGGACGATCGCCGAGGCGATCCTGCCGCGCACGGGGCGCGCGACCTGGACGCACAATCAGTCGCTGATGGAGCTCGGGGCCCTCATCTGTACTGCACGCGTGGCGCGCTGTGCGGCATGTCCGGTGCGGTCGGTGTGTGCGTCGGCGCCAGCAGCACCCGTGCATCGAGCGCCAGCCCGCCCGCGTCGCTCACCCGCAGCGGGTTGACGTCCAGCTCCTCGATGGATGGGAACTCGGCGGCGAGCATGCCGAGTCGCACCAGCACGTCGGCCACGTGCGCCACGTTCACCGCTGGCTCGCCACGCATCGGACCGAGGATCACGGACGAGCGCAGCGTGCGCAGCATTTCTTCCGCGTCGTGCGCGTCGATGGGAGCGAGCCGGAGCTGGACGTCCCGGATCGCCTCCACGTAGATCCCGCCCAGCCCCACCAGCACCATCGCCCCGAAGTCAGGGACGCGGGTGATGCCCGCGATCAGCTCCCTCCCGCCACCCGCCATTCGCTGCACGAGCACCCCGGTGATCTCCGCATCGGGCACGGCGCCGCGCACGGCTTCGACGATCGCCGCATGTGCCTCGCGCACGGCCGCGGAATCCCGCAAGCCTACCCGCACGCCGCCGACGTCGGACTTATGGATGACCTGCGGCGACACGACCTTCAGCACGACCGGGTAGCCCACCGCGTCGGCCGTCGCGACTGCCTCGTCGGCGCTCGCGGCAAGGCGGGCCCCGGCGACCGGGATGCCGTAGGCCTCGATGACGGCGAGGGCATCGAGCTCCGACAGCTTGGCCACGCCGTCGGCGCGCGCACGGTCGATGATCCCGCGCACCGCCGCGCGATCCACATCGGCCTGTGGCACCTCGCGGGACGGCCGGGAGGCGATCTCGCCGTAGCGGACGACGCCGCGCAGCGCACGCGCCGCCGACTCGGGGAAGATGTAGGCGGGTACGCCCGCCCGCTGCAGCTCCGCCTTGCCCTGCGGCAGCCCCTCGCGCCCCATCAGCACGGCGAGCACCGGCTTCGTCGCATGGTCGAGCGCCGTCGCACCGATCGCCTCGGCGACGTCGGGGATGCGTACACCGAGCGGCGGAGTGAAGATCGCCACGGCGGCATCCACGTTCGAGGCGTCGAGCATCGCGCCGAGGGCCGCGCGGTAGCCGCGGGGGTTGGCCGACGCGATCATGTCGAGCGGGTTGCGGATCGACGCCTCGGCGGGAAACAGGGGGCGTAGCGCCGCGACCGTCTCCTCCTGGAGCTCCACGACGTCCATGCCCGCCATCTCCAGCGCGTCGGCCGCGAGCACGCCTGGCCCGCCGGAGTTCGTGACGATGGCGACGCGGCGCCCGCGCGGAATGCGAACGCGGCCGGCCGCCGTGAATGCCATCGCGAGGTCGAACAGCTCCTCGATCGACGCCGCGCGCAGCACTCCGGCCTGCGTCAACAGCGCATCGACCGCCGTGTCGCTCGCCGCCAGCGCCCCGGTGTGCGACGATGCCGCCCGCGCGCCGACATCCGACCGCCCCGCCTTGAGCACGATGATCGGCTTGGTCCTCACGACCCGGCTCGCGATCTCGAGGAACTTCCGCGGGTTGCCGAAGTTCTCCGCGTACATGAGGATCACGCCGACGTCGGGATCGTGCTCCCACTGCAGGAGCAGGTCATTGCCGCTGATGTCGGACTTGTTGCCCATCGACACGAACTGGGCGATGCCGATGTTGAGCTCCCGCGCGTAGTCCAGGACGTTGACGCCGAGCGCGCCTGACTGCGACACGAAGGCCGCCGTCCCGAACGGCGGCGTCACGGGAGCGAACGTCGCGTTCATGCGGAAGCCGTCCGCCGTGTTGATGGCCCCCATGCAGTTGGGGCCGAGCATCCGCATCCCGTGCCGGCGGACGATCTCGAGGAGCTGCCGTTCGCGCGCCGGGCCATCGCCACCGACCTCGCGGAATCCGGCCGAGATCACGACGAGCCCGCGGACGCCGGCGTTGCCGCACTCCTCGGCGACGTCGCACACCCGCTCCTTCGGCACGGTGACGACGGCACAGTCCACCGGCTCCGGGATCGATGCCACCGACGGCCAGGCGCGCATGGCGTGGATCGCGCGGGCATTCGGGTTCACGGGATAGACCGCGCCGGTGAAGCCGTTACCGACGAGGTTGGCCACGATCTGGTGCCCGATCGTGCTCGCCGTGCGCGATGCCCCGACGACCGCGATCGTGCGGGGCTTGAGGATGGGGTCGAGTGCGCCCGAGGGCGCCGCCGACTCGTCGACAGTCATCGTGGCGCCCTCGGGC
>JACDHQ010000163.1 GCA_013820975.1 Gemmatimonadaceae bacterium | reverse complement strand
ATCACCTGCATCGCGACACCCTCGAGCACCGACACCGCGTATGCGATGTCCGACGTGTTGGCGACCTGCACGCTCACTTCATCCCAGACGTATGGAAAGTCGCGGGTGAGGTTCACGAGCGACCCCGACAGCACCTCGCTGTTCGGGAAGGTGATGAGTCGGCCCGTCGGCTGTTCGGCGTTGACGAATCCGGGCCGGGCCATGCTGCCGATCTCCCAGACCGTCGTCGTGAGGAAGTCGATGCGATACACGTCGCCGAGCGCATCGCCGACGGCGACGCGATCCCCGACGCGGTAGTAGCCCTGGAAGTTGTTCATGAGCCATCCCGTGAAGCTCTCGATCGGCGTCTGCAGCGCCCATGAGAGGGCGAGGCCCACGAGGCCGAGCGAGCCGACGAGGGCGCGGATGTCTCCGGCGAGGACACTGACCGCGATGCCGACTGCCAGCAGCCACACAATGATGCCGAAGATCGCCGTGGCAGCACTCGCGCGCTCCCAGTGGCCGAGCACGCGCTGGAGCAGCGGCCGCACGAGCCGAACGATCAGCCAGGCAAGGAAGAGTGTGCCGATTGCCACCAGGAACTTCGGCAATGCGCCGAGGAAGCTGTACCAGAGCCCGCGTATCGTGCGGCGTGCCTCCGCTCCCGCAGCGCGTACCAGCGTGTCAGCGCGAATGCTCGCGGTGTCCGCGCCGGTGGTCAGCGAGTCGCTGGCCTGCAGCGAATCCACCGCTATGTCTCGGATGATCGACACGGTGTCGGGCAATTCCTGCGCGCCCGCTTCGCCGAGGCCCGCTTCCGCCGGGGCAAGCAGCATCAGGAGCAGGCCCGTCATCGCGACCGCAATGATGGTCGCCTGCCGAAACCCGCGCAGTCGCGCCCGGGCCCCCGCCTGCGCGTTGGCCGACCGTCGGCGGGGCCGCTGTCGGCCGCGCCGGCGCCGTCTGGCACCCACGGGCTCATGCGCGGGCTCCCTCCGGCCGTCCACCTGCTGCCCCTTGCGGTTCATCGGGCTCATGCAACGGCGTCATGCAAGACCCGGTGCAGCAGACGCGCTACGGGCTCCGCCTTGCCGCTAAGGATCGTGGCCAGACCACGCCTGCCGTGCCTTGTCGTCATCGGCTACCGCCCTGCGGGGAGCCTCTTGAGCAGCTCGGGCATGGCATGCAGGTGATCGATGTGGTCGGGCGCCGTGTTCCCCGCAAACCCGAGCAGCAGGAAATTCCCTGCGGCGACTTCGCTCAGCTGCTGCATCCCACGAGGGCCCCATTTCAGCACCGGCGTCCGGCGGCGTCCGAGCGCGCGCAGGACATGGTCCGCAGTCTCGGTGGTGCTGGCGAAGGTGCCGGGGAAGATTTCCGAGTGCGTCACCAGCATCCCTTTTTCGCCGCGCGCCGCCGCCTCCGCGAAGCGCGTCAGCGCGACGAGCTTGGTCGAATCGAGCGCGCCTCCGAGTGCGAGCACCGTGCGCTCGGGGATGTACGACGTGTGCATGCCGTCGAGGAGCAGCACGTCATCGACCCGCGCGAAGTGGCGTGGCTCGCGCAGGATCGCGCGGATCGCGCCGTGCCCCGCGCTGAAGCCGGCCACCATCACGCGCTCGATGGCGGCACCCGGGTGAACGTCCGCGACAGCGTCGGCGATGCCGCGCAGGAGCGCATCGAACGCCGCGGGGTCGGAGTAGGTGCGGTCGTACACGCCGCTGCCGGCGCCGAGGTTGACCACGGCTGCCACCGTCGGCGGCGCAAGGCCGGCAACCGCCTGCTGCGGAAGCCACGCCGCGCCATGGAAGTGGACGACGACGCCGAGCCGGCCTTCCTCCCGGGTCGCGGGAATCCACATCTCGACCGGCCGGCCGCCGGGTCCGTCGAACACGGCCAGGGTGCCGCCGAGCGGCCTGGGTGCCAGCCGCTCGTGTGCCCGCGTCTCCTCGACCATCGGCGACGGGTTCTGTGATACGGCGGGGGGCGGCGGCGGCGACTGCCCGGGAGCCGGCACCGAGGCCAGGAGCGTCAGGAGGATCGCCGACGCCACGGATGAGCAGCCGGGGATGAACACTCGACGTTGTTCGCGCATGCCACAACATCGCCCCGTCGCGTGAAAAGCGGAGGGGGTGAATGTAGCCCTCGCGCCCGGTTCGGCCTCCCCTGATGGCACGGATCCGGCGAACCCCGAAAAAACCGTCTGAGTCCACTACACGACACACGGCGGGGCGCCCGGCGCGTGCACCCAGAGGACCACCTCAAGGAGATCAACATGGCCGCCATCGAGCTCGAGCGATATCTCCGCGGCACCAGCCGCGAGTACCACGCCTGCATCGAGGCCTGCGTCGAGTGCCTCGTCGCATGCGAGATGTGCAGCGACGCCTGCCTCGACGAGGACAACGTGAAGGCGATGGTGCGCTGCATCCGCCTCGACCGCGACTGCGCCGAGGCGTGCGCGGCGGCGCTGCGGGTCATGTCACACGGGGGGCCGCTCGCAAAGGACTTCTGCCGGCTGTGCGCCGAGGCGTGCGCGCGATGCGCGGAGGAATGCGAAAAGCACGCGGCGCACCATGACCACTGCCGCATCTGCGCCGAAGCGTGCCGCAAGTGTGAGCAGGAGTGCCGGAAGATGGCCGCGTAACGCAAACGCACGAGGGGCCCCGGCCTGCGCCGGAGCCCCTCATGTACTGCCGCTACTACCGCGCCCCCCAGCGCGGATCAGCGTCGCGAATCGCGGCCGACGTCACCCTTTCGGTCGACGTCGACGTGCTCACGCCGCAAGTCGGCTTCGACACGCTTCGTGCCGGCCACCTGCTCCTTCGAGATGACGATCTCCTCCATCGGGACCGTGCGCTTCTCGACGACGACTTCCTCGCCCATCACGGGCACGCGGATCTCATCTTCGCTGATCTGCGGGTTGGCGGACATGCCGGGTGTCGCGGGCCGACGCTCCACATGGACCTGCTCACGCGTGGTCGGCACGTCCTTCGCGACGTGACGCGTGTCCACGGTCTTTCGCACCTCCACCTCCCCCTTCTTCACGTCGCGCTTGCCGACGGCGAGGCGCTCCTCGGAAAGGGTAAGGTACTTCTGGTCGTCACGCCCCTTGCGGCGGTTTCCGAAGAAGCGCTGGTGCTCGCTGCGGTCGTACGCCTTGTCGCGGCCGAAGTAGTAGTCACGAAGTTGCCGGTCGTGCTCCGTCGTGAGCGCCGTGCGCCCGAAGCGTGGTGCACCCTTCAGTCCCCCGGCCGGCAGCCGGTCGACGTACACGGTGTCGCTGTCGTCGTCGAGGCGTGCCGTCCCGATGGGAAGCAGGACATGTTCGCTCGAGGACGTGCCCAGCACGTCGCCCTTCGCCTTCATCTCGATGTAGCGCACCTCCATCGCGCTCGAATCGGCGATGAGGCTGTCGACCTTGCCGAGGGTCACACCGTCCGACGTCTTGACTTCCCACCCGCGGATATCGGGCTCGCCGTCGGCGATCTCGTAGTTGTCCAGCTCATCCAGCCGTGCGAGCCGCGTTGCGGTTCCGGTGCGATGCACGGGATCGTTGTCGTGGTGCATTCGGTCAGCCATCAGACACCTCCTGTTTCGTGTGATCGATAGGGTTGCTCGTGGTTCGAGTGGTCAACTGGATACGCGGTCAGTTTGTGATGCGGACCGAATCCACGTGGATGTAATGGCGATGGGCCGCGAGTGCCTGCGTGTCGGTAGCCTGCAGGTTCCAGGTTGCCGTCTGGGAGCTCAGGTTCGTCGGCATGGCGGTGACGACTCCCCATACGTTGACGTTCTTGCCGGCGGTAACCGCTCCGTCGGCTGCGGTGTTGGACTGCATCTGATTCGTCCGGACGGCGAAGATGCCCTGCCCCACGCCTGTTCCCTGTCCGATCCAGAATCCCTTGTCGCTCACGGCGTTCGACACCGGCACGTTGGTCAGCGCCACGCGGCGCCCCATGAGTGCGTTCGCATCGGTCTCGCGCATCAGCACGTTGAAGTCGGTTATCACGCCGGCATCTGGTGTTGCCATCGGGTCGGTCGCGACGACGGCTGGGGTCGTCCCGAGGCCAACCGTATCCACGTCGGCGTCGTTGTCGCGGGTCAGCAGCCACCACGCGAGCAGGGCGAGGGCAACGAGGCCTAGCAGCCACCACAGCCAGCCACCCCCTTTCTTCTCCTGGATATCGAGATGTGCCATTGCATCCTCCGGGTTGCGGGTCGTTGCAGCAAGCGTCCCGCGCCGTCGCCGGCGCAGTCCGCCACGTCGATGCCGCCTCGTTACGTGCCCATCACGCTGCACGCCGCCACGGTTGTTCGTGCTGTGCGACGTCACCTCGCGGCTGGTCGCCGTTCGACGCGCGAGCCGCTGACCTCGGCGCTCTCAACGCGCCTTCGAATGTCTCCGCCCGAAGACGTTCGACGGGCTCACGTGCCGCTTGGTGTACCGTTCATGCCGCAAGAGCCGTTCCGAACGCGCACCGCACGGGGACGCTTGATGGGAGTTGTGAACTGCGGGACAACGTCGACAGTGTGCACCGGTAGATGAGCGCGCTGCAGCGCTTCAACAGGGGCGCTTCGTGCATCGGCATCATCGTGGCAGAGCTTCACCCTGGGCATTCGCCGTTCGTCGGCGCGAGGGTCGATCGTGCCCCTCACATGCGTGCGATGCGCGGACTGTCGCCGCGTTCGGGACGTAGCCCAACGCAGAGGGCCCGGTCCGCCGTGGACCGGGCCCGCTGATAAAGTCGTGCTGCGACGCAATCAGCTCGAGACGAGCGAGGTTCGGTCAGGCGGCACCGACACGTACCGTGTCGTAACTGACACAATGCTGGTCGGAAAGGCTGCCCTGCTGCGGGAGCGGGACTTTGCGCACTTGCATGACGCGCCGCTTCGATCGAGATGGCGCCGCTCGACTGCACATGCATAGTCTCGGCGGCCTGACGCACACTCACTACAACGTTCGGCAAGCGCTGTCCTACGAGGACTACTTCCGCACGATTCGTCTGCTGGGCATGACTCAGCCATCAGTGGATCAGGCGTTCCGACGAATGGTGTTCAACATCGTGACGCGAAACCAGGATGACCACGTCAAGAACCTGGCGTTCCTGATGGCTCACGATGGGAAGTGGAAGCTCGCCCCCGCGTTCGACACGACGTGGGCGGACGGGGGCAGTGGGCCATGACGCACCAGAGCTGCTCAACGACACCGGCGCGGACGACACGCTGCGCGTGGTGCTGGGGTGGCTCGAGCGACGCCTCCCACACTAGTGGCGAACCATCAGCAAGGCCGCTGTAGATGCGGGCTGCCGCACCCCGCGGTCACCGCTGCTCTCGTCCGCATCGTCCAGGCATCCTCGCCGCGCGACGTCCGATTGCGCCGGTATCAGTGGCGGCACTCGCTCGAGAGGGAAGGATGTAGCCACCTTGCCGCTCCCGCGTTTCAACTGCATCATCCATCCGTGTCGAAGCCATTCTTCAGTAGTTGGCTGTCCCCCGCGGGCACCTGGGTGGTGGTGGTCGTCGCGATGACTGCTGTAACCGGGTGTGCGACAGTGGTCTGGGAGGCCGGCAAGTACGCGGTGCAGCACACCGCCGGTGCAAGGCTCGGCCCGTGCCCGGCGAGCAAGGACTCGGTCACCCTTGTGCGCGGCAGCCCCTGGCGCCGGGCGTTCTCGGACGACGAGAACACCTCCACCGGCGAACGGCGGTTCTGGCATGAGTGGGCCTACCGGCAGCCGCTCACTGGTGAGCTGCTC
>JACDHQ010000162.1 GCA_013820975.1 Gemmatimonadaceae bacterium | reverse complement strand
CGGTATCGGCACGGCTCGCGGTTCCCGCTGGGAACGGCCCGGCGACCACCGTGGTGTACCGCTCGGTGATCACCTGCGTCCCGACCTCGGGATTGCCCTTGATGGTCAGCCCCGAGATCCGAATGGACTGGACGCCGCCCGCGTCACGGACGCGCACTGCGACGAGGATGGAGTCGCCGACGTTGACGAGTGATCCATATACACTCGGCGTGTCGATCGTGGCGGTCGGAAAGCGACCGTCACCACCGATGGCAGCGCCGCCGCCACCGGTGCTGACCTGGCCGGCACCGTCGCCCCCGAGGAACTCCCCGAGGCCGGTCGGAGCGCCGGAATCGCAGCTAAGCACTGCCGCCATGCTGCCCGCGAGGGCGAGCAGGCGGAACGAAGAGGCTCGAATCATATGGTTACGTCACCGGTCATCATTGCCGTCAGGCATGGTCTGCCCTTCGTCAACGATGTGAGGGGTAATGAGAATGAGGAGGTCACGCTTGGACTCGCTACGCTGCGTCACGCCGAACAGGCGCCCGATGATCGGCAGGTCCACCAGGATCGGGATGCCCGACTTCGTGACGTTCACGCGCGTCTGGGTCAGGCCGCCCATGACCGCCGTCTCGCCATCAGCCACGAGCATCTCGTTCTCGACGCGCTGCGTCGGGAAGACGGCGCCGACGTCGCTCGCGCGAAAGTCGACATCCGAGTTTTCGGCCACGACCCGCATGATGATCTGGCGGTTGGCGGTGATCTGCGGCGTCACGTTGAGGATGATGCCGGTCTGGCGGAGCTGCACCGTGGCGCGCGGGAATCCACCCTCACCCCCACCGGCGTTGGCCTCGATCACGCGGATCGGGACCTCGACACCAGCGCGGAGCTCCGCCGTCCGGTTGTTGAGCGTGACGACGCTCGGCTCCGACTGCACATCGAGCAGCGTCGTCTCCTGGAGCGCATCGAGGAAGGTCGTGAGGTCGAACCGGCCGAGCGCCGCCGAGTAGACAAGGTTCAGCGCGGCGTTCGGGATCTGCGCCGACGCGTTCGCGACGCCGGCCAATGCGTTACCGCCGAGCTGGAAGCGGCCGGCCCCTTCGACCACCGCGCCCGCCGAATCGAGGCGCGGCAGCAGCGTGTTGAAGAAGTTCCCCCGCGTGCCGATGTCGTACTTGATGCCGAGCGCCTCGAGCGACGTGCGGTCCACGAGGACGATCTTCGCCTTGATCGCCACCTGCGGCTGCCGGATGTCGAGCGACCTGGCGTACTCGACGAGGCCCGGCAGTGCGCCCGGCACGTCGGTGATGCTGATGCTGTTGGTGAGCGAGTCGGCCGTGACCGCACCGCGGATCGGGCAGCTGAGATCCGTCGGGCCGCTCAGGCCGACCTGTGCGGTCGGCGTCTGGACGTCGGTCAGCGTCCCCTGCCCCTGGCGAAGCGCGGCGCCACCCTGGCGCGACGAGCAGTCCCGGGTGAGGCGCTGGCGGAGGTTCTCCGCCGCCTGGCCGGCGCGGGCATAGTTGAGGCGAAGCGTGCGGGTCGCGAGCGGCTCGGACGTCCGGCGCTGCGCGATGCTCTCATAGGTATCGACGACGATGATGCCGCTCAGGTCCTCGGTCGCAGCAAGTCCCTGCGACGAGAGGATCGCGGCCATCGCGACGTCCCACGGCTGGTCGATGATCTCGGCGGTCACGGTGGCATTCACCCCGCGTCCGACGATGATGGTGCGTCCGGAGAAGGCGGCGAACTGTGCCAGCACCTCGCGGATGTCGGCATTGCTCCACGCCACCGAGATGCGCGGCTGCTGCTGGCGCTGCTGCATCGCCGGCCGCTCGCGGTTCGTGGACGCCATGGCGTCGTTGCGGGTCTGGACGACGGCCTCGCGCGGCGCCCCGGCAAGCACCGTCCCCGGCGCCTGCACGTCGGCCATGACAACATCCCGTAGCGGTTCGACGGCTGCCGTCGGCTGGGCGTCCTGCACTGGCACGCGCGCGACCTGCTGCTCGGGCGCCGCCTTGCGCTCGCCGGCGGCGTGCCAGGCGGTGAAGGTCTTCCCGCTATCGGCCTGCACGGCGATGGTGATGCCGCCCTCGGACCGGATGACGGTGTATTCGCGCTGGCGATCGAGCGTCAGCACCACCCGGACGACGTTGCGCGTGAACTGCGACCAGCGCACGTCGCGGATGCCACCGCGATCGACACGGTCGTATCCCCGGGCAGGCAGCCCGAGCGAGACGCCGCTGATGTCCACGACGATGCGCTCAGGGCCGCGAAGGGTGAAGTTCTGCACCTTCGTGTGCCCGTCGAGCGAGATGATGACTTCCGCGCGGCCGGATGCGGGCAGCACGGCAAGCGACGTCACCACTCCCTCGGCGGCTTCCGCGGCGCGGAAGCGCGATTCCGGATGCGCGTCTGCACCGGCCGCGCTCAGACCGAGCGTGGCGACAGCGCAGGCTGCGACGGCGACCAGCGTCCTGACTCGACTCATTTACGGCCTCACTTGGGCGGTGTCACCGAGGACCAGGGAGTCCCGGCGATCGTAGCCGTATTCCTGGTACTGGAAGACGACGGTTCTTGGCTTGATCTGGACGACGCGCATGCGACCGACGGACATGCCGGTCGTGACGCGGTACTGCGTGCCATCGCCATCGCGCATGACGGCGATGGGACGGGTGGGATGCACGAGCACGCCCGTGAGCCGGAGCTCCTGGATCGTGGGGCGCAGCTCGGCCGTGTTCAGCAGGGGCGCGAACGGATCGCGCCGCCCCGCCGCCTGGTACTCGAACACTTCGCGGAGGATGATCGCGGCCGAATCCTGCCGTTCGCCAGCGGCGGCGAGACCGGCATCTGCCGACTCGGCCCCCTGCTGGGCCACGGCAAGACCGGCGACGGCGACCATCGCCGTCGCAAGCACGGTCACACGCAGGCGGTTCATCGGGTGCCTCCCGCGGGTTCGGGCCGCGTCTTGGCGACGTACGTCTGGATCTCGAAGCGCGCTTCGAGGAACTGCTGGCCCTCGCGCGGCCGCTTCGCCGACCGCGCCGTCGTGGGAACGAGCGCGAGGTTCATCGGCGTGATGATGCGGGTGAGGCCGCCGACGTTGGAGAGGAACTCGCCGATCGCGTGATAGTCGCCGATGACGGCCATCTTGTAGCGATGCGCGTCGAAGCTGCTGCCGCGCAGCACCGGCTCGGGCTGCACGTCGGCGAGGTCGAGCCCCGCCCGCCGCGCCGCGCTCGACACCTGCTCGAGCAGCAGCGGCACTTCATTGCCCGTGGGCACGAGCCGGCGCATGACGTCGAGGTTGGTGCGGAGGCGCGCGGCCTCCGCCTCGAGGGCCTGCAGCGTGCCGCCGGCCATCTCCTTCTTCGACGAGTCGTTGATCGCGGTGAGTCGCGTGACGCGCTCGTCCCGCTCGTTCAACTCGTCGTGCGTGCCGGACCACACGTAGACGTAGAACAGGCCGATCGCCGCGACGCCAAGGAGCGCCACGAGGGAGAGCACCTGGTCGCGCTGGTTCTTCGGAGGAAATTCTGCCATAGCCTCAGTTCCCCGCTGCCGTTGCGACCGACGCCGCAAGCGGGACGCGGCGAATCACGCTGCCGCTGTCCACGTGCACGTAGCTCGCCTGCAGCGAAAACGTCGTGACCTCACGGCCCGCGACGATGCTCAGTTGTGACTTGCCAAGTTGCACGTCGCTGATGAACGGCGACGCCTCGAGCTGGCGCATGAACCGCGTGATCGCCTCGATGTCGACGGTCTGCCCCTCGAGGTTGATCGTCACGGAGTCGCGGACGATGTCCGTGTCGAGCCCCCGCGACGCGGCCGCGGTGGCACCAGGCCGGCCGGCCGCTGGCGTTGCCGCCGCGGCTGGCGCGCCAGGCGCGGCCGACTCCTCGCCGATGATCGACGGGGTCCGGGAGCCCTGCGCGGTGCCGGTATAGGCCAGGCGGGTCAACCAGGTGTACTGGGGCAACGCGGCGCTCACCTCGTGCAGCACGTGCGGCCACAGGTAGCGGTCGCCGTCGATCGCGCGGATGACGTTGATCTGGCGCAGCACCGTGTCGCGAGTCGCCTGCGCCGCGACCCGCTGGCGCAGGAAGCTCGCAAACCGCGCCGAGTCGGCGACGGCCACCTGCTCGGCCTCCGCCAGCCGCTCGTCGCGACGCTGCTGCGTGAGAAAGAGCCCGCCGACAATGAGGGCCGCAAGCACGATGCTGGCCGCGGCGGCGATCATGTACGGATCGCGAACCTTGCTGCCGAGGCCTGCAAGCATCGCGCGGACGTCGGGCCCTTGCCCGCCACCGCTGCGTGCCTTGCGCTTACCGGCTGCGCCGGGGAGAAGATTGATTTCGATCATGAGGTTGCGCGTGCGGTGAGAGTCAGGCCACCTGGCGCAGCGCCAGTCCGATCGGGAGCATCAGGAGGGGTGCAACCTCGTCCGTGACGAGCGACGCGAGAGCGCCGTCACGCACGCGAAGGTTGGCGAGCGGGTTCGCCTGCTCCACCCGGAGCCGCAGGCGATCGGCCAGCATGTTGGTGATTCCGGGCATCCGCGCGCCGCCGCCGGAGAGGAACAGCGTCTCCATCCGGCCGATACGCGAGGACGACGCGAGGAACGCAACCGCACGCTCGACGCCCACCGCGATCTCCTCGCCACGCGAGCGAAGCACCGCATCGAGGTCGGGCGAACGATCGTATCCCCGCAGTGCCGCCTCGGACTCGTCGACGCCCAGGCCACGCTCGCGCTGCAGGTCTTCGCGGAACCGGCGCGTGCCGACCGTGAGGTCGCGGGTGAGGATCGGGATGCCGCCGTCGAGAATGTTGATGTTGGTGACTTCGTTCCCGATGTTCACGAGGCCAACGACCCCCTGCATCGCATCGGGATAATTGAGCTCGAACGCGTTGTGCAGCGCGAAGGCATCGACGTCGACGATCGCCGGCTCGAGGCCCGCATCGGTCAGGATCCGCACCTTCGCCTGCACGAGCTCCCGCTTCGCCGCGACGAGCAGCACGCTCATCTCCGGGCCGGTGTCGTCAGGATCGAGGATCTGGAAGTCCAGCTCCACCGACTCCATGTCGAAGGGCACGTGCTGCTCGGCTTCCCACCGCATCAGCTCGCGCGCCTGCTGCTCCTTCACGCGCTCGATCTGGATCTTCTTGATGATCACGTCGCGCCCGCCGACGGCCGTCGAGACCTGCTTCGTCTTCACGCCGGCAGAAGCGATCGCATTCTGGATCGCCTCGGCAACGATGGCCGTGTCCATCACTTCCCCCTCGACTATGGCGTCGGGGAGGAGCGGCACGATGGCCACCCGGACGAGCTCAGGCTCAGCCTTGGAGTGATCGACGACCGCGACCTTGATGAGGCCGGATCCGATATCGAGGCCGACCGACGTTTTATTGCGACCGAAGAGCGCCATGGGAGGGGATGACGAGGCGGGACGAACGAAAAGGCGGGCAGGACAGGGACAGAACGCAGACGATCGGCAAGGCCGCTACAGCACGAAGCCAGGTCAGCCCTTCCGATCGGTCACAGTGACGCCGAGCCAGTCACTTCAACCGGAGACACGACTGGAAGTGGAACGAGGTAACAAGCCGTCGTTTCTCGACCTTGGCGTCTCGAGCCCCGGTGATTCACGTCACCGGCAGACTGTCAAGCTTCTGGCAGGTACGGCACAAACAGCTGGCGAGGGGGAGTCGATGGGTCCGGCGAATCCCGTCACTCCCCCATTAGACGATTGCCTTGTGATTGGTAACGG